>JAUVCH010000121.1 GCA_030595795.1 Gammaproteobacteria bacterium | reverse complement strand
AACTTATGACAGAAAGAATCGGTTTCAGACATTATCAACGGCAGTTTTACTGGACTAGATGGAATCGTTCTGTAACGACTAAATTAGTCAATCTTCTCCTACTAGTTATTATCTTCGTTGGCGGTTCAAATGTTTTAGCTGACGAAATCATCAGTCTAGAAACTCCCAGTAAACAGGAACTTGAAATCAGGAAGTTTTCTGGCGATGGTAAAACTCTGATCCTCTGGCTACCTTCCGAATATGGCTCTGATAATGCCACCGAAGAACATGCTATAGCACTGTCAAATCTCGGTTATGATGTCTGGATACCAGAATTTCACAGCTCCTACTTTTTACTCCCCGGACTTGCCAGTATCAGCAAAATTCCGATCGACGATATTGTTGCCGTAATCGATGCAGCGATTAAAGATTCCGACGCGAAAATTATGCTCATGAGCGGCACTCGGGGTGCGCAGTTGGCCTTAATCGCGGCGAGACAATGGCAATTGAAGCATCCGGGCAAAAATCGTATTCAGGGAATATTACTGGTGCAGGCTTATTTATACGACGTCAGTCCTGAAGCTGGCAAGCAGGTTGACTACATGCCGATAGTCAGTGCCACTAATTTACCAATCTTTTTGCTCGACGCTGAATTTTCAACCACTGCGTTACGAATTCAAAATCTTGCCAAAGTACTAAGTAAAGGCGGCAGTCAAACATACACGCAGATAATAAAAAATGTAGAACGCCGATTTCAGTCAAAGGAAGATAGCGAGCTAAACCCGAATGATTTGGCAGCCAAACGAAATTTTGCAAAAACTTTAGATCGCGCATTCAGACTGCTATCAACAATGAATATACCTGACTCGGCTGTACCTACCGGTCTTCAGACCTCTCGATACTCTCAGGTTCCAAGACGGAATATATCATTAATAAAAGTAACCGATCCAATTTCAGCCCCACAGTTACAACTTCCCAGTTTCGATGAATCTGTCTACACACTCGAGGAGCATACCGGCAAGCTTGTTTTAGTCAATTTTTGGGCAAGCTGGTGTGGACCCTGCGTTGAAGAGATTCCATCACTCCATCGATTAAAATCAAAGGTGCAAAATCCTCAGTTTGAAATCGTCACTGTCAATATTGGTGAAAGTCGTGAGCGCATCGATGATTTTCTACAACAGGTTCCAATTGAATTTCCGGTATTAATGGATGTCGATGGTATGACATCAAAACAATGGAATGTTCATTTTTATCCATCAAACTACCTGGTTGACCAGCAGGGAATAATTCGTTACGTCCACCAGGGTGCACTGGAATGGGATTCACCCGAAAACATCCTAATTATTCAAAAATTACTACAACCCTGAATAAGGCTCTTAATTGCCGACATCGTTTTACGACATATTAGCGATAATTACGCATTTGACCGACAAGCACACCATGTATATTAACTCGCTCGGCAGGATAAACCATGACTTCCATATCCGCATTCTCGGGTATTAATTCGACCTCGCTCTGACTTCGACGTTTGAAACGTTTCAGGGTGGCTTCAACCTTATCGATCATGGCAACAACAATATCACCATCATGGGCAACAGGTTGCTTTTTGATAATCACATAATCGTTATCCAGTATGCCGGCATCCATCATCGAATCTCCGGTTACTCGTAAGGCAAACAATTCCGGCCCCATGAACATTTCTGAGAGATTTAACTCCTGCTGGTCTTCGATAGCTTCGATTGGTAAACCCGCAGCAATTTTACCAACCAACGGTATTGTCGGCGCACTCACTAAAGGTAGTTCTGCCAGGCTCATGCCGCGTGCATTGCCTTTCATGCGATCGATATAGCCTTTATCTTCAAGTGACTGTACATAGCGGTGCACCGTTCCCTGGGAGGTCACGCCAATACCCAGCCCTATTTCCTTAAACTTGGGCGCGTATCCGTATTGCGCCAGATAATTGCGTATAAATTGCAGCGTGTTGTGTTCCTGGGTGGTTAGCATTGCATGCCTCACTAATTCTCGTTTTATTCTCTGCGAGAATAGAGAATATAGTGAGAACTTGCAAGACCTAATTACCTATTTATTCAATCGATTTTCAATCAAGCTATCCACCACACCTGGATCAGCCAAAGTCGAAGTATCACCCAGACTATCAATTTCATTCGCCGCGATCTTACGCAAAATACGACGCATAATTTTTCCAGACCGAGTTTTTGGTAGCCCCGGTGCCCATTGAATAATATTAACCTTGGCTATAGGGCCAATTTCCTTGCGTACCAGGCCTACCAGCTCTTTTACAAGATCATCACTACCTTCTTCGCCCATCATTAAAGTGACATAGGCATAAATACCCTGCCCGGTTATATCGTGGGGATAACCAACCACGGCAGATTCAGCGACTTTTTCGTGTTTCACCAGTGCCGATTCAATTTCAGCAGTTCCCAGACGATGACCCGAAACGTTTAATACATCATCAACACGACCGGTGATCCAGTAATAACCGTCTTCGTCGCGACGGGCACCGTCACCAGTAAAATAGTAACCCTTAAACATGGCAAAGTAGGTTTCGTAAAACCGTTTGTGGTCGCCATATAAGGTTCGCATCATCGATGGCCAGGGTGCTTTCATAGCGAGATTACCTTCCGCAGGATTGCCTTTTATTTCCTGACCCTGGTCGTCTAGTATTACCGGTTGTGCGCCGAAAAAAGGATGGGTCGCAGAACCCGGTTTTGTTGCTGTCGCACCCGGTAACGGGGTCAAAAGGTGTGCACCCGTTTCGGTCTGCCACCAGGTATCGACTATTGGGCAACGCCCATCGCCAACCACGTTGTGATACCACATCCAGGCTTCTGGATTAATCGGTTCGCCTACCGTTCCTAATAATCGCAAAGAGCTTCGTTTGGTCTTTTTAACTGGCTCATCGCCCGCGCTCATCAGGGCGCGAATCGCGGTGGGTGCTGTATAAAAAATAGAGACGTTGTGCTTGTCACATACCTGCCAGAAACGAGAAATATCAGGATAGGTAGGAATGCCTTCGAACATCAAAGTTGTCGCCCCATTGGCCAAAGGTCCGTAGACAATGTAAGTGTGGCCGGTTACCCAACCAACATCGGCTGTACACCAGTAGACTTCACCGTCTTTATAGTCGAACACCAGCTTATGCGTCATCGCCGCCTGTAATAAATATCCCGCGGTCGAATGCAATACGCCTTTAGGTTTACCGGTAGAACCCGATGTATACAGTATGAAAAGCGGATCCTCCGCTCCCATCATTTCCGGCTCGCAATATTCTGAGGCTGAAGCCATGGCTTCGTGGTACCAAACGTCGCGACCCTCGGTCCACTCCACTGGCTCCCCACCGCGCTGAATGACTACCACCGTATTAACATGAGGGCATTGCGCCACTGCGGTATCCGCGTTGGCTTTTAAGGGTACTCGTTTGCCGCCCCTGACAGACTGATCGGCCGTAATGACCACCTTACAATCGGAATCTAAAATGCGATCGCGCAAAGCGTCAGGTGAAAAACCACCAAATACCACAGAGTGCATGGCACCGATACGAGTACAGGCCAGCATTGCAACAGCAGCCTCCGGTACCATTGGCATATAAATCGAAACGCAGTCGCCTCGTTGCACGCCTCTGCTTTTTAGCACATTGGCGAATTTGCAAACTTCTTCATGCAATTCGTTATAAGTAATTTTGCGGTCTTCGCCCGGGTCGTCACTTTCCCAGATAATCGCTACCTGATCACCGCGAGTTTCGAGGTGACGATCAAGGCAGTTGTAGGAAACGTTGAGTTCGGCTCCCTCGAACCACCTTATATGCACGTCTTCGTCAAAACTCCAGTTACTTACTGCATCCCAGGGCTTAAACCATGAAATGTAGTTTTCAGCCTGCTCAGACCAGAATCCTTCGGGGTCTTCAACCGACTGCTGATACATTTCTGCATATTGTTCAGCGTTTACGTTTGCCTGCGCGACAAACTCTGCTGGTGCAGGATAGGTTTTAGATTCCGACATATCTCTTCTTCCTCCGGTCATATTTTATCTAGTATGATACGAATTTTCAGTTAGCAAAGTAACTGCTTATTAGTCAATTAAATCGCCAGGTACTCATGCCGTAGCTCTTCGTTATCCAGCACTTCCTGAGCTGTGCCGTCGAAAACGATTTGTCCCATATCAAGTATGAGCGCGCGATCAGCCAAATGCAGCGCTGCGACAGCATTCTGTTCGACAATAATGGTCGTCATGCCCAAAGATTTAATTTGTTCTAAGGTCTTTTCAATTTCCTTAACGATAATAGGCGCGAGCCCTTCATAAGGTTCATCGAGCAACAATAATTTAATATCACGAACCAATGCGCGCGCGACCGCAAGCATTTGTTGTTCACCGCCAGAAAGCGTCACACCATCCTGGTTACGGCGTTCGCCGAGGCGTGGAAACAGGTCATAGACTCGCTCTATAGACCAACCTATCGGTGGCGCAATTTGTGCGAGTTGAAGATTCTCTTCAACGGTGAGGCCCTGAATGATACGTCGATCTTCCGGGACAAGACCGAGGCCATTGCGTGCGGCCTCGTGCGAAGACATTTCATGTAAAGGCTTATGATCAAGCCAGATCTCACCCGAGCGTAGCTCTGGTGAATCGACACGCGCTAACGCACGCAATGTTGACGTTTTACCGGCACCGTTACGTCCAAGCAAAGCGACAATTTCACCTTCGCGAATGTCGAAGCTAACGCCCTGCACAATATAACTCTCACCATAATAAGCGTGCAGATTCCACACCGAAAAATAAGCGTGTTGACCACCCTTCGACTGAGATGGTGCGACTCCCGGTGTTTTAGCATGAAATGCTTCGTCACCCAGCAACTCACCCGAACGAACTTCTTCTTGCTGGTTGTGTTCACTCATAGCTTGGCCCCTCCAAGATAAGCTTCCTGAACCTTGGGATGACCTTTGATTTCATCCGGTAAGCCTTCAACAATGACGGTTCCCTGCGCTAGCACGGAGATTCTTTCCGCCAGCGAAAAAACAACGTGCATATCATGTTCAATAATTATCATTGTAATGTCTTTTTCGGCAATCGTTTTTAATAGATCGATGGTGTTGTTAGTATCGGCTCGTGCCATACCAGCAGTCGGTTCATCGAGTAATAGCAGCTTAGGTTGCTGTACCAGGCACATGGCGAGTTCCAACCGGCGTTTATCGCCGCGAGAAAGCTGACTAGCGGTAACCCTGGCACTATCGATCAGACCCACGTCTTCCAGGGAAGATAGTGCCTGTGCTTCGATATCATTTTCATCTGATACCGCAGACCAGGCATTAATTTTGAAAGCTCCATCGCGACGAGCAAAAGTCGGAATCATGACATTCTCGAGTAAATTCAAATCGCCAAAAATTTCCGGCGTCTGGAATACACGGCTGACACCCGCCTGATTAATTTCATGCGGTGATTTGCCTAACAATGAAATCCCGTTAAAAGTAACCGAACCAGTATCTGGCATTAAACGACCGACGAAGCAGTTCAATAAAGTAGACTTACCCGCTCCATTCGGACCGATAATCGCATGCACGATTCCTGCTTCGACTTCAATATTCACTTCGTCAAGCGCCTGAAGACCCGCGAAACGTTTATTAACGTTTTTAACTGACAGTATCGACATCGTTATTCCCCCGCTTTCACTGATGCATCGGCTGCCGGTGCCGGTGCCGGTGGGCCAGAGGAACTCGAACGACGGCGAATCATATTCAGTATTCGATTAACGCCTTCCATCAAACCACCCGGCAGGAATATAACGATTAACATAAACAATGCACCCAAAGTCAGATGCCAGCCTTCACCGACAAACAAACCAAAAAAGGTCGCTGCTGCCTGCTGCAAAGCTTCAGGTAGAAAAGAAAATACGTTTAGCAAAATATCGTGGTTGAAAGCTGAAAAAATATTTTCGAAATATTTGATCACACCCGCACCGATAACTGGACCAACCAGGGTGCCGGCACCGCCGAGAATAGTCATCAAGACAATTTCACCACTGGCTGTCCATTGCATGCGTTCAGCACCGGCGAGTGGATCAGTCGCGGCCATCAGGCCACCGGCTAAACCGGCAATCATTCCAGAAATCACAAATGCTGCCAGCGTATAGGGACGCGTATTCACACCAGTATAAGACAGCCGATTCTGATTCGATTTAATCGCGCGCAGCATCATGCCAAAGGGCGAACGAAAGATTCTAAGCGAGATAAAAAAAGTAATTATCAGGACAACGCCGCAAACGTAATATCCACTCCAGCCCGACATCGACAAACCAAATAGCTCGGTTGTCGGTAGCGCATCGGTGCGTTCAACGCCAAATAGGCCATCTATAACCCGCGCATCGTGCTGTCTCAACTGTAAACCAGTTTCACCGTTAGTAATCGGCGTTAATACCGAATAAGCCAGGTTATATGACATTTGCGCAAATGCCAGTGTCAGGATTGAAAAATAAATGCCGCTACGACGTAAAGCCACAAAACCAATTGCCAATGCAAACACTCCGCCCATCACTGTCGCTAAAATAATGGCTGGCACAACATTCATCGTTAGTAGTTTGAACGCCCAAACAGCGGTATAAGACCCTATACCCAGAAAAGCCGCGTGTCCGAAAGACAAATAGCCGGTTAATCCAAACAAGATGTTAAATCCAATCGCAAAAACGCCAAAGATGGCAAATTTCTGTAGCAAATCGGGATATCCACCACCAATCGGTGTCATGATGACGGGGCCGAGCAATACCGCCAGTACGAAAACAATTAGTAGTAAACGATCACTTTTATCTATATTGAGCCATTTCATCGCCTAATCCTCCATCACGCCTTTGCGGCCCATAAGACCCCGTGGCCTGACTAGCAGAACAACCACAGCAATTAAATAAATTATAATTTGATCGATACCTGGCAGTATCGAATTAACTTCGTTCATTGAGGCAAAAGACTGCAAAATACCGAGTAAGAATCCGGCTGCAACCGCCCCCCCCAGACTCCCCATCCCACCTACCACAACAACGACAAAACTCAGAACGAGAAAGTCCATTCCCATATGATAGTCGGGCGACAGTATTGGGGTGTACATTACACCAGCCACACCCGCAACCACTGTTGCGAGTCCAAATACAATCGTAAAGCGGCGATCAATATCAATGCCAAGCAAACCGACCGTTTCTCGG
This sequence comes from Gammaproteobacteria bacterium, assembly GCA_030595795.1. Taxonomy (GTDB): domain Bacteria; phylum Pseudomonadota; class Gammaproteobacteria. The sequence continues at coordinate 3,472 of JAUVCH010000121.1, read as the reverse complement.
TCGGCCATTCCGGCCCGAACTACCATACCGAAGGTCGTATATTTCAGGAAGGCAAAAACAGCGCCTAATATGGCAGCAGAAAAAATGAGATAAATAATACGCCACCAGGGATAAACAATGGCATTCTCTGCAAAACCGATTAATAGACCAATATCGGCAGAACCCGCAAATATATCAGGTGCTGGCTGAGGGATCGGGTTAGCGCCGAATTGCGCTTTAACGATTTCCTGGACGACGATAGCAAGGCCGAAAGTTACCAGAATCTGATCGGCGTGCGGACGTTTGTAAAAGTGGCGAATCAGACCACGTTCCATAATGATGCCAAGAATCAACATCACCGGAATAGCTAGCAAAATAGAAACAGGGACCGAATAATCGATTAGTGTCGCACCGAAGTCACCAAACCACGACTCGATATATGGGGTGCGAATCTCCATCGGCGTGCCCCAGGCCGTGAGTTTTTCGGGATCTAGCGCTACGTGTTCTAATGTTAGCAGCGCTTTAACCGACACGGCACAGAATGCACCTAACATAAATAACGCCCCGTGGGCGAAATTAACCACGCCGAGCGTGCCGAATACTAATGTAAGACCCAGAGCAATGAGTGCATAAGCAGCACCTTTGTCCAGGCCATTTAAAATTTGTAGAACGAGTGCGTCCATCGTTTAAAAAAACCTCTTCACACGAAACTTGGGGTATCTAGAATACCGCGAAACATCACCTTACTGGCGAAAGAGTTAAAACGTAATCCCCTGGGTAAATAAAAGCGGACGCATCCCTGCACCCGCCCAGGAGCAGGAATTAACCGTTGTTAAAAGGCCCTAGTTCACCACCAAGCATAGACGGCTTGTATTCGACCTGTGACCTTGGTGTTACTTCAACAACTTCCAGAACGTCGAACTTCGAACTCGGGTTTTCCTTACCCTTCACCACCAACACATCTTTGAAACACTGGTGATCTTCAGCGCGATATTCAGTTGGGCCATTACCCAGGCCGTCAAACTTGAAACCTTCCAGAGCTGCACCAACCGCACTTGGCTTGAAGCTACCAGCACGCTGACAGGCATCGGCATAAAGAACTGCCTGACAATAAGTGGTATGCGCTGCCTGACTTGGTGGGAAGCCATAAGCCTGGCCGAAGGATTTTACGAATGCTTTAGAACCGGCATCCTGCAAAGACCAGTGCCAGTTAGTCGAACCGAAGATACCCTTAACATTGTCACCAGCACCAGCCGCCATCAGACGTGAGTACAGAGGTACGACGATGGTGAAATCCTTGCCGTTAACCTGTTTGTCACGCAGACCAAACTGTACAGCCTGGGTTAGTGAGTTAACCATGTCCTTACCGTAGTGGTTCAGTACTAGTACGTCAGCACCTGAATTTAACACCGGAGTGATGTACTGTGAGAAATCGCCAGCGCCAACTGGTGTCTTAACCGCTTGAGAGGTTTTCCATCCCATAGCCTCGGTGTATTTACGAATCGAGCCTTCCTGCGACCAACCCCAGGTGTAATCAGCGGTCAGATGGTAAGCGACGCGATCGGTACCGTAGTTATTCTTTAATACAGGCGCTAGTGCAGCACCGGTCATTTCGGTGTTAAAGAAGTGACGGAAACCATTAGCACGCTTGTCTTTGCCCGTTGTATCGTTAGAGTGCGTGAGACCAGCCATGAAGATGACACCAGCTTCCTGACATAATCCCTGAACCGCAATCGCTACACCGGAGGAAGAACCACCAGTGATCATGACAGCGCCGTCTTTTTCGATCATACGCTTGGCTGATGCGCGGGCCGCATCCGATTTGGTCTGCGTATCACCTGTCACGTACACCACTTTCTTACCGTTGACACCATTACCTTTCAGCGTCTTCGATGAAAAGGTATTCAGCATACCGCCATCGCCTTCACCATTGATGTGTTGAACCGCCAACTTGTAAGCGCGTAATTCGTCTGCGCCTTCATCAGCATATGCTCCAGTCTGAGGCACATTAAAGCCAAAAGTAACCGTTCCACCCTTAGGTTCGTTACGATAACTTGCTGCAAAAGCTTTGTTGGAAAAAACTAACGGCATACTGCCAGCGGCGATTATCCCTGCAGTACCTTTGAGCAGGTTACGTTTGGAAGTATCGATGGGTGTTTTTTTGTTACTCATACTATTTTCCTCGCTTGTTTTATAAGTCTAGCTAACATTGATGTTCGCCGTAGTCACCAAGCTATTTTTATGCCAGTTTAATTTATTATTAATTATCAATCACATACGGCATGGTGAAAATATTTATTGACCCAAACGTCACGTTAAGTAACACTTCATGTGTTTCTATTGGTAACAAATAGTGGAGTAGATATGCCTTCAAATTCATCAGAATTTCGACCAACTGAAATAACAGTTATCGTCGTACTGATCGCGTTATTAATTTTGCTACCACCAAGCCTTGGGCTTTGGAGCGCTAATGACAACGAATGGTATACGCCTTACCTTGTCTGGCTCGGTATTATCGGATTAGGTTACTGGCTACAGAGAACCTTGCATAAACATGCAGTTTGAGCTCTGGCAATTATTTCTGGTTAGTGTCGTCTATCTCGGCGTACTATTCCTTATAGCCATTGCGACAGATCGCCACTGGATACCCGCCTCAGTTGCCCGCCACCCGATTGTTTACACCTTATCACTAGGTGTTTATGCAACCTCCTGGAGCTTTTATGGCAGTGTCGGATTTGCTCAACAGGAAGGTTTTAACTTTCTAACCATTTACCTCGGTACCACACTGGCATTCATTGCCTCACCCATCCTTTTAAGGCCGATTCTCAGGCTCACCGAAACTTATCGATTAGCCACTTTAGCTGATTTATTTGCATTTCGATATAACAGCCAGGCTGCGGGCATCCTGGTCACATTGCTTATTCTAACCGGAACCCTGCCCTACATGTCGCTGCAAATTCAGGCGGTCACCAACACGCTTCAAATAATGACCCGAGATTCAGATCAAACCTTTATCGCATTTGGTTTTTGTCTGACCATCGCATTATTTTCGATTTTATTCGGGGCTCGTCATATATCCCTGCGCGAAAAACACCGCGGGCTGGTCGTCGCCATCGCATTTGAATCACTGGTCAAACTAATTGCATTGTTGACAGTGGGACTATTTGCTGTTTTTGGTATATTTGGCGGGTTTAGTGAACTGAACCAATACCTGATCTTACACCCAGAAGCTAAAGCCGCTTTATTTCAACCGGTTCGGGAGGGTCCCTGGGCTACATTAATGCTCCTATCCTTTGCAGCAGCATTTTTGTTGCCACGACAGTTTCATATGATTTTTGTCGAGAGTATTAAAGACAAGAATATCGAAACCGCGAGCTGGGCCTTTCCGCTGTTCCTGTTGCTACTGAATTTATCCATTCCGCCTATCCTGTGGGCGGGACAGACACTGCAGCTCTCGATACCGGCGGACTTTTACGTACTTGGAATCACGCTG
>JAUVCH010000021.1 GCA_030595795.1 Gammaproteobacteria bacterium | reverse complement strand
ATGATGTCGCCCAGGTTATGTCCGTTAATCGGCCCGTAATAGGAAAAGCCAAGTTCCTCGAACAGGGTCCCGGGGACGATCATGCCCTTAACATGCTCCTCGGCGCGTTTTGCCAATTCCCAGGCTGAGGGGATTCGCTCTAAAACCTTTTTGCTGCCAGCGCGCATATTCGAATATATTTTACTGGACCAGATACGCGATAAATACTTCGACATGGCACCAACGTTTGGTGAGATCGACATTTCATTGTCGTTAAGAATTACCAACAGATCGGTATCGATGCATCCGCCATGATTCAATGCTTCGTAAGCCATGCCTGCAGTCATGCCGCCATCGCCGATAATTGCTACCGCTTTCCTATCTTCATTCTGGGCTTTTGCCGCGATGGCCATACCGAGGGCGGCACTTATCGAAGTGCTCGAATGACCGGCTCCGAAATGATCGTATTTGGATTCGGTTATTTTGGGGAAGCCGGACAGTCCTCCCTTTTGCCGTAAATGGGCCATTTGTTCACGACGGCCAGTCAGTATCTTATGTGGGTAACATTGATGCCCGACATCCCAGACCAGCCGATCATTTGGCGTATCAAATAGATAATGTAACGCGATTGTGATTTCCACCGAACCCAGGCCCGATGCCAGATGCCCACCGGTTTTCGATAAACTTTGAATCAGAAATGCGCGCAGCTCGTCGGCCAGTTGCGGTAACTGGTTTTCGTCGAGTGAACGTAAATCCTCTGGAGATTGGATTGTGTCTAGTAAAGGATATAAGTCAGGTGTCATGGAATACTAGTGGGTGCGCTCTACAAACCAGGCCGAAATATACCTTAAAATGTCGGCTTCCTCACCAAATATCGAAAGAGATTGCAATGCTTTCTCATGGAGTTCCTGGGCTTTCTCGCGAGATGCCTGAAGTCCGATAATGGAAGGGTAGGTCGGTTTATTGTGTTTAATATCGGAACCCTGGGGTTTACCCAGTGTTTCGGTATCGCCAATGACATCGAGGATGTCGTCCTGTACCTGAAACGAAAGACCGATTGCTTTGGCATAGCTATCGAGGGAATTAAACTGCTCATCGCTCAAGCCCTTAGCACTCAAAGCGGCCATTTGAATGCAGGTTCGGATTAATGCACCAGTCTTATGAATATGCATGGTTTCCAGTTCGGCAATATTCAACGGCTTACCGACTGACGCCAGATCGATGGCCTGACCGCCAGCCATTCCGCGAGAACCGGAAAACAGGGACAACCGTTCAATCATTTTCAAACGCGCAGAGCCGTCAGACGTCATGTCGGGGTCGTGACTAAGAATATAAAACGCCAGGGCCTGTAGGGCGTCACCGGCCAGTATTGCCGTAGCCTCGTCGAACTCGATATGACAGGTTGGCCGACCACGGCGTAAATCGTCATCGTCCATGGCGGGTAAGTCGTCGTGGATCAGCGAATAGGCGTGAATGATCTCTACTGCGGCTGCCGCACCATCGACCGACTGCAAATTAATTCCCAATGCTGATGCGGTGGCATAAATCAGTACCGGTCGCACCCGTTTTCCGGGTGCTAATACCGAATAACGCATGGCTTTATGCAGTTCAACTGGATTGACCAAATCAGAAGGTAGCCAGTGATCTAATGCCTGACCGACTCTATGTTGGTATTGCTCGAGTAAAGCCTCGAAGGTCCGAGAATCAATCTTCATCCAGGTCTTCGAAAGGAATCGTTTGTTGCAGGCTGTTTTTCTCGATCAGTTGTTCGACGCGTAATTCAGCGTTGGAGAGCGTGTCCTGACAATTTTTCGCCAGGGCAATGCCTTTTTCGAAATGGCTCAGAGACTCTTCTAGACCAAGCTCACCTGCTTCCATTTTCGTTACTATCTTTTCAAGTTGCTCGAGGGATTTTTCGAAATCCTTCAGTTTGTCGGTTGTTTTAGGCATGCGGAAACTCAATAGCATTTTGTGAGCGATTATAAAGCATCGAGAGTCTCTGCTAAATGACTGACGGGTATCAATTTCATACTTTTTATCGTATTTCGCTTAGGCATATTGGCTTTTGGGATGATAGCGGTTTCGAAGCCGTGCTTGCTCGCCTCGCGCAAACGTTCTTCGCCGTTGGGCACGGGGCGTATTTCACCCGATAAACCAACTTCTCCAAAAACCAGCAAACGATTACTCACCGGGCGGTCGCGATAACTCGATAATATGGCTAGAATGACTGCGAGGTCGGCACCGGTCTCGGCAATGCGTACACCCCCGACCGCGTTAATGAAGACATCCTGATCGTATAATGGCATGCCACCGTGGCGCTGTAAAATGGCCAGCAACATCGCCAGTCGATTAGACTCCAGGCCGACACTGATGCGGCGTGGGTGGCCTGCGTGGCTTTCGGTGACCAGCGCCTGAATCTCGACCAGAATAGGGCGCGTGCCTTCGCGGGAAACCATTATCACGCTGCCGGATACCGGTTGCTCGTGGTGCGAGAGAAAGATCGCCGATGGGTTGCTGACCTGCTTCAAACCCTCATCAGTCATGGCAAATATGCCCAGTTCGTTGACCGCGCCAAAGCGATTTTTAACCGCCCGGATGACTCGGTAACGGGTCGAGCTATCGCCCTCAAAATACAACACGGTATCAACCATATGCTCGAGAACCCTGGGTCCTGCAAGTTGGCCTTCTTTGGTGACATGCCCCACCAGAAAGATCGTGATATTACTTTGTTTGGCGAGTCGTACCAGCATCGCAGTACTTTCGCGGATCTGGCTCACAGAGCCGGGTGCCGATTGCAGGCTATTGGTGAAAGTGGTCTGGATCGAGTCGATTACCATCACCGCAGGTTTGTTGGTATTAGCCTGAGCAATAATCTCTTCGACACAGGTTGAACTCAATAGCTTTAAATGTTGGTTTGGTAGTTTCAATCGCTGAGCTCGCATACTCACCTGTTGTGGCGATTCCTCTCCGGTGACATATAGCGCATTGTGTTGCTGGCTTATCAGTGTCAGACACTGCAATAATATGGTCGACTTGCCGATGCCAGGATCGCCACCCAACAAGATGACTGAGCCTTGTACCAGACCGCCGCCCAGAACGCGGTCGAGTTCTCCGATATTGCTGCTAAAACGGGGCGTGTCCGCCCCGGGAATTTCGTTTAAGGTTAAAACCTTCGTGCTGGTCGAACCGCCATGCCAGGTTGTGGTGGGCTTGCCGGGGCTGGCGATAGCGGGTAATTCTTCGATGCTATTCCAGCTCTTGCAGTCGGGACATTGCCCGGACCATTTGGGTAAAATGCTGGCGCACTCACGACACTGAAACTGAGATAGTGCTCTAGCCATTCAAGGTGCCATTCGAAGGGCCGCCCAGAGACAACTCGGACTGTATATTGTGTTTCGGTATTATTTTTACCGGCATCAGGCGGACAGTTTTCATCATATTGTTTTTTACCTGCATGACTTCAAGGGGGTAGTCCTGAATCCTTAAACAGGTTCCAGCTTCAGGAATAAATTCCATGTAGTCCAGAATAAGACCATTCAGCGTCTTTGCGCCATCGGTGGGCAGGTCGATATTTAAATTGCGATTGAGCACGCGAACGTGGGTGGAACCGTCAATCAGAAAACTACCGTCGTTGTCCTGGTAAAAGTCCTGGTGTAGTGCAGTAGGATCAGTAGTAAATTCGCCGACGATTTCTTCGAGGATATCTTCGATAGTCACCAGTCCCTGGATATCGCCATATTCGTCGACGACGAAGCCCATACGACGCTTATTCTTGCGAAAATTGATTAACTGTGTGGTGAGTGGTGTGCCTTCCGGGATGAAGTAACTTTGTCGCGTGATTGCCTTGAGGCTCTCCGGACTGAAGTCGTCGTTCATTAACAAGGGTAAAATTTTTCGCAGTTGTGCGAGACCAATCAGGTTGTCGATGTTGTCGGTATAGATCGGGATTCGAGTATAAGACAGGTTGGTAATCTGCTTTAAGGTATCGTTCCAGTTATCCTCGAGGTCGATACCAATAATCTCACTTCGCGGTACCATGATGTCGTCGACGCTGACTTTTTCCAGATCCAGAATACTGATTAACATATCGCGGTGAGAGTCGGGGATCAAGCCGCTGGTTTCGGATACCGCAACACGCAACTCAGCGGAATTCAGAGCATCACTAGAGTGCGATTTATCTACTAGTTGAAACGGCATTAGTATCAACTTCGATAGCCAGTTAATGCCCCAGACCAGTGGTGCGAGTATGCGCAATAACGGCTTATAGACGTAGGCCGCAGGCAGGGCGATTTTTTCAGGTTGAGCCGCCGCCAGGGTTTTTGGCGTGACCTCAGCAAATATCAGGAGGATTAGTGTGAGAACGCCGGTGGCAATAGCGATACCGGCTTCACCGTAGATGCGATAACCGATATAAGTTGCTAGCTGGGTGATTAAAATATTGATGAAATTATTGCCTAGCAATATCAGGCTGATGAGTTTGTCTGGGTCATTTAACAGTGCCAGCGCGCGTTTTGCGCCACCATGATTGTTATCCGCCAGATGTTTGAGTCGGTATCGATTAAGGCTCATTAATCCTGTTTCAGAGCCCGAGAAAAAGGCCGACAGCAGGATTAAGACTACCAGGGTGATAAATAGAATATAAAGCGGAATATCGTTCAAGCTAAGTGACCTGAAAACATGAGTATGATGGCTATAAGATGAATTCGAGTACGAGCTTGCTGCCAAAGAAAGCCAGCATGAGGAATAGAAAAGCGGATAAAGTCCAACGGATGGCGGTCTTACCGCGCCAGCCGAACTGGAATCGCCCGAACATTAATATTCCAAGTATGAACCAGGCCACAATTGAAAGTGCAGATTTGTGTACCAGGTGTTGAGCAAAAATATCTTCGAGATAGACAAAACCACTCAACAAAGAAGCGCTGAGTCCAATAAAACCAAAACCCAGAAACATAAATAGTAATGCTTCCATGTCCTGAATGGGTGGTAGGTAGCGGGTTAGGCCTCCGGGGTGATGCGAGCGAATGGCGTGATCCTGGTAGGCTAATAACGTGGCCTGAAAGGCCCCCAGGGTAATCAGACTATAGGCGACAATCGAAATGATAATATGTCCCTGAATGGCGTTACTACCGCTTTCGATTAGAAGTATGTGGGTATCAAGACTAGCTATAATGCAGGCCAGGCCACTGATCGGGAAAACCGCTATGCCCAGGCTCTCGATACGCCTGAAGTAAGCACTAAGTAAAATTTGAATCGATATTAACCAGCTGATTAAAGAAAACGCGGCGAAAAATCCCAGGTTGAGCCCATCGGGCCGGTAAATCAATTGATTCAGTAGGAGGGCCTGTATAAATGTCCCGACAACAGCAGGAGCCAGGGCAATCCAGCGTTGCTGAGATGGTTTGCCGAGTTGTCTAAATATAAGAAATGCGGACAGGCAATAGAGTAAAGTTGCAAGAACGCTGGCTATGGTGGGGAGCATCATTTCTGGTCAGTGGTTATAAAAACGGAGTGTAACTGAAAATTTCTTTCGTGGCACTAGGAGCCTGTAAGACTTTTATTTTCAGATTGTGTGCTGTGTTCGAGATAATTTCTGTGGAATTTGCTATAAACGCGTTAATTGCTTTTTTAAGCCAAAATAAATACTGATACAAAAGCTATGCAGATAAAAATATTAGGCTGGTCCGGTGGCATAGGGTCGCATCTGAAAACCACGTCGTTTTTGGTCGATGATGACGTGCTGGTCGATGCTGGAACAGGTCTCGGCGATTTACCGCTTAACCAGATGACGGGTATACGCCATATCTTTTTAACCCACTCGCATATGGATCATATCGCCGGTCTCCCCTTACTGGCCGACACCATGTTTGGCATACACGATGAACCGATTGTTGTTCATGCTCAACAGGAAACCATCGAGGCTTTGAAAACGCATATATTCAACTGGGTGATATGGCCGGACTTTACGGCATTACCAACCGCCGAAAAGCCCTCGCTTCGTTTTGAAGTGATGAAACCTGGCGACAAGATCAGTATTCGTTCTCGCGAATTCGAGATGATCCCGGTAAACCATACCGTCCCCGGTGTTGGCTACTGCTTACGGTCGGAGACGGGAACCGTCGCCTTCAGTGGCGATACTACTACCAATGATACGTTGTGGAATGTACTTAACGGCTACGAAGAGATCGATCTGTTATTTGTCGAATCGGCCTTCTCGAATAGTGAAATCGAGATCAGTAAAATATCCAAACATTACTGCCCCAGTCTGCTCGGCGAAGATATCGTTAAGTTAAAACATCGTCCCGATGTCTGGCTGACGCATTTTAAGCCGGGTGAGGAAGACTTGATTTATCGCCAATGTGTAGAGGCCATGCCAGATTTTACGGTTCAGTACTTACGTGGAAGTGAGATATTTAGGCTGTAAAGGAATTGCTCGTAATCGCGCAGGTTTATTCTGAAGCTTCGACTGCTATAATCCCCCGCACTTAATCGTAGAAATATCACCCTCATGTTTGAAAACCTGACAGATCGGCTATCGAAAACCCTGAAAACCCTACGTGGTCAGGGGCGTCTCAGCGAAGACAATATTAAAGACAGCTTACGCGAGGTTCGCCAGGCTTTGCTTGAAGCCGATGTTGCTTTACCGGTAGTCCGTGATTTTATCGATAAGGTTCGCGAAAAAGCACTGGGTGAAGAGGTAGTCGGTAGCCTGTCGCCAGGTCAGGCGTTAGTTAAGGTAGTCAACGATGAACTCGTTGCAGTCATGGGGCATCAACACGATGGCCTCGACCTGAATCAGAAGCCACCAATTACTATTTTGATGGCAGGTTTACAGGGTGCGGGTAAGACCACTACAGTCGCCAAACTGGCACGACGCTTAATCGAGGTTGATAAGAAAGTGGTCATGGTCGCCAGTGCGGATATTTATCGTCCCGCAGCAATCGATCAGTTACAGACGCTGGCGGTCGAAGTGAATGCTATTTTCCATCCCAGTGATGCCAGGCAAAAACCAGTCGATATTGCGAAACAGGCCCAGGATGCCGCGCGTAAGCAAAACGCCGACGTGCTAATACTGGATACCGCAGGTCGGCTCGCTATCGACCAGCAAATGATGGATGAAATAAAGGGTATCCATAAAGCTATCACGCCGACCGAAACCTTGTTCGTGGTTGATAGCATGACGGGTCAGGATGCTGCCAATACTGCTAAAGCTTTTGGTGAGGCGTTGCCGTTGAGCGGCGTGGTGCTGACTAAAACTGATGGTGACGCCCGCGGTGGCGCGGCGTTATCGGTTCGACATATCACCGGCAAGCCGATCAAATATATCGGTTCGGGTGAAAAAACCGATGCACTCGAAGCCTTTCACCCGGACCGTATGGCGTCGCGCATTCTCGGCATGGGCGATATTCTCTCGCTGGTCGAGCAGGCGCATGAAAAAGTCGATCACGAAAAAGCGGAAAAACTGGCGAAAAAGGTCAAAAAGGGCAAGGGCTTCGATCTCGAAGACCTGCGCGACCAGTTCATGCAAATGGATAAGATGGGTGGTCTGGGTAGCATGATCGATAAGTTACCCGGTATGGGGTCAGGCGTGGCGCAGGCCATGCAAAATCCTGCGCATACAAAGCAGATGAAACGCATGGTTGCGATTATTAATTCGATGACACCGAAAGAGCGGCGTAAACCCGAGGTGATTAATGGTTCGCGCAAACGCCGTGTCGCAACCGGTTCTGGTACCGAGATTCAGGACGTCAACCGGCTACTCAAGCAGCATAAACAAATGCAAAAAATGATGAAGAAAATGGGTAGTAAAGGTGGTATGGCGAACATGATGCGAGGGCTTAAAGGCAAAATGCCGCCGGGAATGTCCTTTTAACAGAGAAAAGGCATAAAAAGGGTGTTTGCGGACTTCACAGCTCAATATTTTTAGGTACAATACGCGGTCTTCTGACCCCCTTGGTCAGCGGTATACTGTTGTCTGGTGACATTTAGAGATTTTAAATATGGTTTCAATTCGTTTAGCGCGTGGCGGTTCCAAGAGACGCCCCTTTTATCATGTGGTTGTTAGCGATAGTCGTAGCCCACGAGACGGTCGTTATATCGAGCGCCTCGGTTTCTTCAACCCGCAAGCGCGTGGCCAGGAAGAAGAATTACGTCTGGATAACGAACGTATCGACTACTGGGTATCCAAGGGTGCTCAAGCTAGTGAACGTGTCGCAAGTCTGATTAAGGGCTCACGTAAGGCGGCTTAATGTCGTTACCGGTCGATATGGACCAGCGCAAAGATGACATCTGTGTTGGACACATTACCGGTGTACAGGGACTAAAGGGCTGGCTAAGAGTTTTTTCGGATACCAGTCCGCGCGAGAATATCGTCGAATATAGTCCCTGGATGCTTAAGTCAGAGGATGATATTCAGACACTGGAAGTCGAAGGACGCCTGCAGGGCAGTCTGGTACTGGCGAAAATAGCTGGTATCGAAAGCAGGGAACAGGCAGCCGAATTAATTGGCAGTAAGATTTACATCTGGCCTGATCAGTTACCAGAGCTGGATCAGGACGAATATTACTGGTCAGATTTGATCGGTATGCAAGTAGAGTCATTACAGGCCGAGGCACTGGGGCTAGTTGATGACATGATGGAGACCGGTGCTAACGATGTCATGGTGGTTAAAGGCGACCGAGATCGGTTGATTCCTTTTGTGATCGACGACATCGTGCAGGAAGTAGATTTGGCCAGGCGGCGGATTATCGTCGATTGGCAAGCTGATTTTTAGCCTTATGAGATACTGGGTTGGTCGACATGCGAATTGACGTTATCACGCTGTTTCCCGAACTTGTTAAACAGGCGATCGAATGGGGAGTTGTTGGTAGAGCCGCCGAAAAAGGCTTGCTCCAGCTCGAATGCTGGAACCCCAGAGATTTTACGCTGGACAGGCATCGAACGGTCGATGATCGACCCTACGGCGGTGGTCCGGGAATGCTGATGAAGGTACAGCCATTGCAGGATACGATCCGGGCAGTGCGCGAGCAAAGCCCAGATGCCAGGCTGATATATTTAAGCCCACAGGGTAAGCCGGTGCAGCAGGCGGCTTTAGGGGAACAGGTTGAAACCGGGCCTGTGATATTTTTATGCGGTCGATACGAAGGTGTTGACGAGCGACTCATCGAACAGGAAGTCGATGAAGAATGGTCGATTGGTGACTATGTCATCAGTGGCGGTGAACTCGCTGCGATGGTTTGCATCGACGCCATGGCGCGATTAATACCGGGTGCGCTGGGGCATGAGCAATCGGCGCAGCAGGACTCGTTTAGCGACGGCCTGCTAGATTGTCCGCATTATACGCGGCCAGAAGAGTTTAACGGAAGCAAGGTGCCGGCAGTATTGATGAATGGAAATCATCGGCAAATTCAGGATTGGCGTGATCGTCAATCGCTGGGTCGAACCTGGCAACGACGACCAGAATTACTAGAAGCAGTCGAGCTTGATGAACGTCAACAGGCTTTACTGCAGAATTTTATCGATGAGTTTGAGCAAGACTCATAGAACGCAAGACAGACTTTTTAGAGGAAGCGACATGAGCAACATAATTGCACAACTCGATGCAGAGCAGTTGAAAGCCGACCTACCGGCATTTTCACCCGGTGATACCGTCATCGTCCAGGTGCGCGTCAAGGAAGGTACCCGCGAGCGTTTGCAGGCCTTCGAAGGTGTGGTCATCGCCAAACGTAATCGCGGCATCAACTCGGCTTTTACAGTACGTAAAATCTCACACGGCGAAGGTGTCGAGCGTGTCTTTCAGACACACAGCCCATTGATTGCCGATATTAAAGTCAAGCGACGGGGTAAGGTACGTCAGGCCAAGCTGTATTACCTCCGAGGTCTTACTGGTAAAGCAGCGAGAATCAAAGAGAAGCTGTAAGCTTCAGCATCAGCAAAGATGTTTGAATTTCTAGAAAGGCGTGTATGCTCCGGCATCACGCCTTTTTTATTGGTTTTGTTTTGCCTCGCTGTCGCGATTAAACCTGTATTAGCCGACGAACGATTAGATGTTTTGAAGCGCATATCTGCCGCTGGTGCCCCCGCATTAACTTTAAAGATGCTCGATCAGGCACAGCCAAAAATCGATGAAGACCTGTACGAGTGGATTCTCTGGGAGCAGGAACGCTACAAGATTTTATCGAAGTGGCAGCAATGGGATCGCCTGTTGCTTAAAATCGAAAGCCTGCCTGTCGATATTCCTGAGCAGTTTAAACATCAGACAATTACCTATAAGGCTCAGGCCTACCTCGAATTGGGCCAGACGGCGACTACCAGAAAAATAATTCGCGAACAGCTCTGGCAAACCGACGCCGACTCCATTGCAGATTATCAAAGCTGGCGTCGTCTGGTGATTTCCAGTTATCTGAAAGATGGCCGGATAGAGGATGCCAGGATTTCGATGTTGCGCTACGACCAGGATTTCGATAGCCAGGAAGAAAGCTGGTTATTATTGCGGGCAACGGTACTCATTCAAACCAACCGATATGATCAGGCGATTCAGGTGCTTGAGCAGCAGAAAAGCTGGCAGTCAAAATCGACCAGCTTATTAGCAAAATTCAAATCTGATCAGATAGGCCAGGCTGAACTGTGGAAACTGGTAAAGAGTGAAACAGCTAAAGAAAGTGCCACCGCAGATCAATTAGCAACGCTATGGGCGTTGGGTGTATTTGCTTCAGAGAAAATGTCACCTGTCGACCGTGTGGTAGCCCTCGAACAGCATTTTCGGAACGCGTTGGTTTCTCCCTTAGCTCTGTTTGAATTACAGGCTGATAAACTCTGGCAAAGTTACTATGATTATGCGCAGCTGGTTGGTAATCGTTCAGAGTTGCTAGTCGGTGATGATGAAAAGTGGCTAGATCTGGCCAATAATGCTGCTATGTTAACGCCAATTAAGGCTCGTTCTCTGTATGCATTGTTAATGGCGAACAGTCGACGTGAAGAAATAGTTAACCGAGCCGCTAGCGGTTATTTAAAAACATTCAGCGAAATCGAGAAATCTGAGCGCAATTTGCTCAATCACCTTTTCAACCGTAGTGATTCTTTCGCCGACGCCAATCGAATTCCACCCGTGATGCGCTATCAGTTGGTCGACCTGGCTTTGAAAAACGCTGATATTGAGGAGGCTACGCGACTGATGTCAGGTATGACGAATTACCCGGAGGGCACTAGCCGCTTAAATTGGCAATTACGTCAGTCTCGAGTGCTGATTCTCGGCGGCCGATATGAAGAAGGTAGTCAAATAATGCAGGCGCTGATTTCGGAATACAAAGAGCCTAATGTCGATGACACAGACAGAATTCTTCAAGTTCTATTCGATATGCAGACGGTTAACCTGCATGAAGGAGTCATCAGCCACTTTAACCAGCTGCTACGCATCGGTGTAGAACCTCGGCAACATCGCGAGATATTATTCTGGATTGCTGATTCCTACAAAGGATTAAAAAAGTACGATCAGGCCGCCTTGTTGTATTTCCAGTCGGCAATGTTACCCGCTCCTGATTCGATGGATCCCTGGGCGCAGACCGCTCGCTTTAACGCGGCCGAAAGTCTGCAAAAATCGGGCATGGTAGACGACGCTCGCAGAATCTATCAAAACTTGCTGGATATCACGCCGGAACCAGCTCGCCGCTCGTTATTGAAACACAATATCCAACAACTCTGGTTGAATCAGAATACACAGTAAAGCACCGAGCCAGTTTCGGTTAAAACTGGCAGGCTGGCGTAGATACCGATAGTTGTTGTTCCTCTTCGGACATCTCCGCATCCACGTGCTCGAATAATGGCGTCGTTAAATAACGCTCACCGGTATCGGGTAACATACACAGAATGTTTGATCCCTCTGGTGCCGACTCAGCCACTTCGAGCGCCGCGGCAAGCGTCGCGCCCGCGCTTATGCCAACAAATATACCTTCTTTTTGTGCCAGGTTTCGTGAACACTCCAGGGCTCTGGGCCCGGCAACCGACACCACCGTTTTTTCGCCCTCAGAGGCCATCGAATCACCCGTTAACTTAGGAATAAAATCGGGTGTCCAGCCTTGCATCGGATGTGGAGTCCAGCTCGGATGGCTCTCAGCAGCTGTGCCGTCGTCGTTACGTTTTTGTTCGATGCCACTGGCTAACAGGCTAGCTACTTCGGGCTCGGCCACGATCACTTTGGTGTTGGGGCTTTTCTCATTGAGTACCCTGGAAACACCTTTTAAGGTGCCGCCGGTACCGTATCCAGTGACCCAGTAATCGAGTTGCATACCCTCAAATGCGGATAATATTTCGGGTGCAGTGGTATTCGAATGCATATTCGCATTAGATTCGTTTTCGAATTGGCGAGTTAAAAACCAGCCATTTTTTTCGGCCAGCTCTCTTGCTTTTAAAACCATGCCACTACCTTTTAATGGTGCAGGTGTGAGTACCACCTTGGCGCCCAGGAAGCGCATTAATTTACGTCGTTCGACACTAAAGCTCGCCGCCATAGTTACGACGAGAGGATATCCTTTCTGTGCACAGACCATGGCCAGGCCGATACCGGTATTGCCACTTGTGGCTTCGATGACGGTTTGTCCAGGTTTTAATGCGCCACTTTTTTCAGCATCTTCGATAATGCCGAGTGCGAGACGGTCTTTAACCGAGCCCATCGGATTAAATGATTCGATTTTGGCGTATAAATTAACGTGATCAGGAGCCAGTTTGTTGATCCTTACTACAGGAGTATTGCCGATAGTGCCCAGAATATTGTCGTATAATTTCATTAATATTGTCCCCAGTATTGGTATTTTGCTAAAACAACGGCCAGTAAATGTCTTACCACTAGCTATGTCAAGTATGCCGCTGGCTCAAATGAATAGCTAGTTAGGGGATACTTATGGGGATGGATCGGGAGCCGGAGCAATGAGATGCCCTAGTTGGCCTCGTTTTGCATCGTACATGGCAAGATCCGACAGGTGTAGAAGTTTCTTTTCATCGTCACCATGTTCAGGGAAGAGAACAATGCCGATACTTATGCCTATGTTAAATTTAAGCGAATTAAACTTCATAGGTACCTCGATAGAGTCTTTTATGCGCTCGGCCATGATGGATAATCCCTCACGGGTGACCCCAGTTGTTACTATCGCGGCAAATTCGTCACCGCCGAGTCGAAAAAACATGTCTGCATCACGACCTAAGACCATTAATCGTTTCCCAACCTGGCGTAATACCTCGTCCCCAGCCTCATGACCATGCGTGTCATTAACCTGCTTGAATTTATTTAAATCCATCATCAACAAAGAAAACTGTGCCTTGCTGCGCCTGCTGGTGGCGATTAAGATACTCAGTCGGTCGGTAAACAGATTGCGATTGCCTAGTTCAGTGAGTGAGTCGGTAAGCGCCATTCGTTCGAAGGCTTTATTCATTTCCTCTATCTGCCGATGAAGCGTGGTAATTTCCAAAGCGTGATTAATCGCTCGGCTCAGGCTACTGGCATTTATGCTACTTTTAGGGAGGTAGTCCTGTATACCGGATTTCATCGCCTCGACGGCAACCATTTCGTTACCTTCGCCGGTTAACATGACGATTGGTGTTCCGGTTTTTCCGTTTTTCTCCATCAGTTCTTTTGCGAATGCGAGGCCATCGATATCCGGCAGTCGATAGTCGAGCAGTATGCAGTCAAACGAAGATGAGTTTAATAATTCATTCGCGGATTTGGAGTCAGTAGCTTCCTGAATTCCAGTTTCGAGACTCGACTTGTTTAGTGCCCGCTTGATCGCTTTTCGATCAACTTCATCATCCTCAATGAGGAGGATTTTCATCTGTCGGTGTTAGCCTTTGGGAAATTCTACTACTTTCCAGTAATGGTCGAGCATTTCCAGGGCGTTGTTAAAGGTATCCATCACCTGATTTTTCAGCAAATAGCCAGCGACGTTGTATTCGTAGGCGCCAATGCGATCCTCTTCGGTAGCAGAAGTCGTGAGCATAAAGACGATGGATGTTTTAAGCGCTTCATCAGCGCGAATTTCACGCAAAAGTTCGATGCCATTCATGCGCGGCATGTTGATATCGAGCAAAATCAGGTATGGAGAGGAGATTTTTTCCTGGCCGTTGGTGCCGCGCAATATATCGAGCGCCTCTATGCCATCGTGTGCGATCCGAACGGGGTTGACCAGTTTGCATTTTCTGAAGCCGCGCTGGATTACCTTGATGTCAACTTCATCGTCTTAAACCAGTAAAAAGGTGACTGTATTAGTACTCATGAATTATTCGACATGTTATCTCCGTCGTGTGGTAATTTTGGTGTTGCCAGCCAGCTAAAGTGAAAGCTAGTGCCTCGAATTCCGGATGCACTATCAATTTCAATCCTGCCACCGTGATACTCGATCTCTTTTTTTACCAGCGCCAGTCCCATACCGCTACCTTCTACCTCATCACGAGGTTTGAGAGTCTGGAACATGGTAAAAATGCGTTCATGGAATTCGGGTTCAATACCAGCGCCATCGTCGGATACTGTAAATTTAAAAACTTCATTGTTACTGGTTCCTGCAATACTAATACAACCGGTATTACGGTCGTGGTGTTTCACCGCATTGTTAATCAGGTTTCGAAATACCTGCTCCAGCGAAACTTTCTCAGTGTTTAATACCGGCATCTCATCTGACATTACCAGGCTGAATCCCTCGGGTAACGCGATTAAGTCAGAGATACCGAGGATTAGCTCGCGGGTATCAACGATTTCTGCCTCAGTTGCTACCCGACCGACTCGAGAATATTCTAGCAGACCGTCGAGTAAATTTTCCATGCGGTGAACGCGACCCCGCATAGCGTCAGATTTTCCTGAGTTTCATCCTCCAGCTTGCCTTCCAGGTCATCTTCGATCCAGCTAGCCAGATTATCTATTCCTCGCATCGGCGCTTTCAGGTCGTGCGAGGCGACATAAACGAACCGCTCCAGTTCCTGGTTGATGCGCTGCACTTCAATCGACTGTGATTCTATCTGTTGTTCTGCCGCTTTGCGCTCGCTAATGTCGCGAACTGTACCAGAGAAGAAGCGATTTTTATCAACCGAAATTTCACTAATGGCGAGATCAATGGGAAATGTAGAGCCATTTTTACGTCGACCTTCGACTTCACGCCCTACGCCAATGATTTTCGATTTCCCAGTTTGAATAAAATGACTCAGGTATCCATCGTGTTCGCTCGTATACGGTTCAGGCATGAGCATCTTAATATTGTTACCGATTACCTCCCCCGCTTTATAGCCAAAGATCGATTCTGCTGCACGATTAAAATTACCCACTGTACCTTTTTCGTCGATTGTTATTAATCCGTCCACCATATCATTAACAATTGATTGTGTGCGGCTTTCGCTGAATTCAAGTCTGGAGCTGGTCGACTCTCCCTGTTTGAATAGCAGGTACATACTGATTAAGAGCCCTGCCATAACGAAAATATAACTCACCTTTTTTAAGGTATGGGCGACATCAAACTCGTAATCGAACAATACGCCCGAGTGCGACATGAAAACTGCCTGGCCTACAAAGCCAATAATCAACGACAGAATTAGCCAATGCTCAAAGTGGTTGTTGCGCCAATGTCCTTTACGCAAATAGCCAATAAGAGCCACTAGAAAGAATAATGCCGCTGGTATTTCTTCTGGGCGATGGAAGAAAAATTCTGGATAATAAGCTCTGGGTAAAGGTACAAATGCAAAGAACCAGAAGCTGAACAGGGTAAAAATAGCGATACCAATATATACAGTCTTCTCATTGACCTTACGCTTCTCAGGGTCGACAGCTTCGCTTTTCCAGGCTAACAGCTCAATACCATAAAGATCGACAAAAAGGTGCGCGATGCCACCCAGCTCCATGGAATTAAAGAGGGCAAATCAGAAGGCATCATTGGCTTAAAATAAATCGATGTTACGACTGCGTGGAATCCATCCAGAAAAGCAGTGCCGAGAAACCCGGCACCAACGAATAGAAATATACTTTCTTTTTTAACATAAAAACGAACCAGCGCCATGGCGCCTACCATTATAGCCAGCAATGTTGCTATGGCTTCCATTACTGTGTGCAGTTGCGCGCCCCCTGTCCAGCCACTGAAGTGGCCTGGCAGGAGTACGGCAGTTAGTCCTAAGCCTAATAGCCAATAAGAAAGCTGGCGGCGTTTTATTCGTAATTTATCCGTGTCCATTTGTGTACCTACCAACTAGTATCTTGAAATAAACATACGATGACTTTAACCACGATTTAGTGCTTCTGCACCGAGTTTAGACGAGATTATATTTTTCACCGAATTTTTCAATGATTACTGGTTGAAACTAACTAGGGGTGACCTCATATTATGGCAATTATCAGATAACCCATTCAGGAGAATGTAAATAATGACTGTATCGGCCAAAGCGGAAACCCGTGGTTTTGAAACAGAGGTAAACCAGTTACTGGATCTGATGATCCATTCCCTGTATTCGAATAAAGATATATTCCTACGCGAACTGATTTCTAATGGTTCGGACGCCTGCGATAAATTACGTTTCACAGCGCTGTCTGATGCCAGCCTTTACGAAGACGATATCGAACTCAAAATTAAACTGAGCTACGACAAGGAAAATCGTACGATTACAATTTCCGATAATGGCATCGGTATGAATCGTGATGAAGTCATCGATAATATCGGTACCATCGCCAAGTCGGGTACCAAATCCTTCCTCGAATCGATTACGGGTGATCAAAAAAATGATGCCAATTTAATCGGTCAGTTTGGTGTCGGATTTTATTCATCATTTATTGTCGCTCAAGAAGTCACGCTGAGAACACGTAAAGCCGGTGAAGCGCATGAAAATGGCGTCGAATGGGTATCTACGGGCAAGAGTGAATATAGTATTGGCTCGGTCGATAAACCGACACGTGGCACCGAAGTCACGCTGAAGTTGCGCGAAGGCGAAGATGACTTCCTTAACGACTGGAAATTACGCTCGATTATCACTTCTTATTCCGACCACATCGATTTTCCTGTTGTTATGGATAAAACCGTCGAGCCCGAAGAAGAGGGTGGTGAAACAGTTATCGAAGAAGAGACTGTAAACCAGGCTTCGGCGCTATGGACTCGGGCTAAAGGTGATATCAAGGACGAAGAATATAAGGATTTTTACAAGCACGTCGCCCATGACTACGAAGACCCAATCGACTGGAGCCATAACCGAGTCGAAGGCACCACTGAGTACACCTCGTTGCTTTATATTCCTGCCCGCGCGCCTTTCGACCTTTATGATCGTGAATCAAAGCATGGCGTAAAGTTATATGTGCAGCGTGTTTTTATCATGGAAGATGCCGAAAAACTCATGCCACGCTATATGCGATTTGTGCGCGGCTTAATCGATTCTAATGACTTACCGTTGAACGTTTCTCGCGAGATATTGCAGGGTAGCAAAGTTATCGACAATATCCGTAGTGGCTCAGTGAAGAAAATTTTGGGTATGCTGGAAAAAATTGCCAAGAACGATCCAGAAAAATACCAGACATTCTGGACCGAATTCGGCAGGGTTTTGAAGGAAGGCCCGGCAGAGGATTTTGCTAACAAGGAAAAGATTGCCAAATTACTGCGATTCTCGACAACGCAAACTAGTGAACCCGAGCAAACTGTTTCGCTGGATGACTATATTGGTCGTATGCAGGAAGGTCAGGAGAAAATTTATTATATCGCCGCCGATACCCATTCAGCCGCGAAAAATAGTCCGCATCTGGAGATCTTCAAGAAGAAAGGCATCGAGGTACTGTTGTTGTCTGATCGTGTTGACGAGTGGTTAACTTCGCATTTAAATGAATATGATAGCAAGAAAATTCAATCAGTTGCCAAAGGCGAACTCGATCTCGGCAAAGATGAAGAATCAGAAAAGGAACTCGAAGAAAAGGCCAAATCATCCGAAAAGCTGATCAAGCGCATGAAAGAGGCGCTGGCAGATAAAGTCGAAGATGTCCGTGTCACTAACCGTCTTACCGATTCACCTGCCTGTATCGTACTCAACGAGCAAGATATGGCGATGCATATGCAACGTATTCTTAAAGAAGCGGGTCATGCCATGCCGAGCTCGAAGCCGATTCTGGAAATAAACCCGGATCATCCTATTGTGAAAAAGCTCGGTGGTGAGAAAACCAAGAAGAAGTTTGCCGACTGGTCTGATATATTATTCGATCAGGCGTTACTCGCGGAAGGTGGTCAACTAGAAGATCCGGCCAGTTTCGTCGCTAAACTTAATAAAATGCTGGTGTCTATTGCAGGATAATACGACTATTCGAAAATATATTCGTCACCCATCCGATATACCCATTCAGGTTGTGTTGGATCGGGTCGACGATGATGGCGATGTCGATGAAACGCTTACCAATATCAGTTTAGGTGGACTTTCATTTCTATCGCCTCATGCACTTGATGTCCTGCAGAAAGTGCGGGTCTGTGTTCCCATCATAAAACGGGATAATTTTCTCGAAGGCCGGGTGGTCTGGTGCGAGAAAGCTAAAAATGGATACGAGGTAGGCCTTGAGTTTGGAAGGTCGGAAGAGATATTCCGACTTCGTATGATCGAGCAAATTTGCCACATCGAACACTATCGTAAGGAGGTTGAACGACTACAGGGTCGAGAACTCAGCACCGAGGAAGCGGCTAAAGAATGGATATCTGAATATGCCGGTGATTTTCCCGCGCTGTAATTCGTTTTATGTCAGCAACGCCTTCAGTCGCTATTATCGGTGCGGGTCTCGCGGGTCTCACCTGCGGCACAGCGCTAAAGGGACTTGTACCTCGGCTAAAAATATTCGAAAAAAGTATTTTCGCTGGTGGGCGCATCGGTCAGTTTCGGGCGGCGGAATACGAATTTAATCATGGTGCCCAGTATTTTACCGTCAATAATCCACTATTTTGGAATATTGTCTCATCCTGGCAATCAGACAATGTCGTTCGTCCCTGGGAAGGCTGGATTGTAGAATTAGAAAAAGGCCAGGTCAGCAATGTAGATATGGCGACTCAGCGATTTGTAGGCCATCCCCGAATGCAGGTAATTACCGACCAGTTAGCTAAGAACTGCGATATCACTCATTCTGCCAATATTTGCGAAATAGAGAAACAGGATGATGGTGGATGGCGGTTGTTTAACGAACGAGGCGATTATCTTGGCGCTTACGATGTCGTTATTATCGCCACCGAAGCACACGAAGCTGCGATGTTATGTAACAATATCCCACATATTCGGGAGTCGGCAGAATCGGTCGGCATGACCGTTTGCTGGAGCGGTATGTTTGCTTTCGAGAAAAAGCTTGATATTCCCTACGATGCCGCCTATGTACTCGATTCGCCTTTGTCCTGGGTATCGAGATATCAAATGTCAGACCCTAGAACTGATGCCGATTGCTGGGTGTTGCATGCCTCACCCGAGTGGTCTCAGCAATACGTCGCCAGCTTCAGGGGTCGGGTAATGCATGCCTTGCTGGATGCATTTTGGGAAGCAGCAGATATTAGCGGACAAAAACCGATATCTTCGTCGGTGCATTGCTGGAAGCATGCGGTACCCATCAATCCAGTGGGTGAAGATTGTTTATTTGTTGAATCCGATGCCATCGGTGCCTGCGGTGACTGGTGTACTGCCCCCAGAATCGAAGGCGCTGTTCTTAGCGGGTTTTCCATGGCGGATCGGGTCATGAAGCATTTAAACAAAACCGATCGGTAAGCTGTGCTATATAGAATGTTCATGGTAATAGTCGTTATGAGCAATGGATGAACTATTAAAATCATTTTCCCGCAGGGATAAACTGATACCCCTTTGCGAATTGAATCGTAATGATCTCGATTATGTATTTGAAAATGCATCCGTCTGGCCATTGAAACCACATACGCTTGTATCCCCAGAAAAAGATTCAATATTTTATTTACTCGAAGGTAGTATTTCTCTGCTGTCGGGAGGTTTTGTCGTGGAGAGTTTTACTCATACCGAACCTCGTGGACTAATGCCCTTATTCGATGAGTTAAAGGAAGAGGATTCGGCTTTACTCACCAGTCATGGTGCTATTCTCGAAATTGACAGAGCTCTTTTCGAAGGGCTTTATTCACAGCGACAGGCCACTGATCGAGAGCTCGATGAAGATCGACTGATACGGGAGGAACAACAACTCTACGAACAGTTGCTGCAGGCTTTTAAGGACGACCAGTTACATTTGCCAGTGTTACCCGAGGCAGCGCTAAAAATTCGGCAGCTAATCAATCAGGCTGATGTGGGTAGTGGCGAAATCATTCAGATTGTGCAAACCGACCCGGTGCTCAGTGCTAGACTTATCAAGGTAGCCAATAGTCCTCTTTACGGTACCTGGCGAGAGATAAAAACAGTCCGCGATGCGGTTCGGCGTTTAGGCCTGGAAACCACGAGAAACCTGAGTTTTGGACTTTCGGTTGGTGAACTGTTTCATGCGCGTTCATCTCTGATCAAACAACAGATTAAACAAATGTACGAGGAGAGCATACAGGTCTCGGCAATGGCCTATGTCATTACTCGAAATTTGGCAACGCATCTCAATCCTGAGCAGGCGCTACTGGCTGGTCTGCTACACAACCTGGGCATGATACCGATATTAAAATATATCGATGAAAACCCGGGCGTAGTCACAAGCGTAGAATCGATCAACAAAAGTATGAATAACCTGCGCGGGCCGATTAGTCGGTTATTGTTTGACCGCTGGAACTTCGACGCCGATTTCCTGAGCATTGTAGAACTTTCGAATCAATGGCATCGTGACACGGGCGAGCAAGCGGATTATGTCGATATTGTAATCGTGGCCAAATTATTGTTTATGGAGAAATCCGGCCAGCTCGATGAGTCGATTGTTATTCATCAACTGCCGGTAGCAGGAAAACTCGATCTATATCGTACCGATGACAATGGCTTCGATTTTCTCGATCAGGCGGAACAGGAAATAACAGATATGCAGCGGACATTACGGATATAAGTGATCGAAGTAGAAAAAACCAGGCTTGATAAATGGTTGTGGGCTGCACGCTTTTTCAAATCTCGTGCGCTTGCCAGCCAGGCTGTTAATGGCGGTAAAGTGCATCTCTATGGTCAAAGAATAAAGGCCTCACGCCCGGTAAAAATTAACGATTGTTATCAAATATTACGCGCTCAGGAGCGTTTCGAGATTATAGTCACCGGGTTGAGTGGCAAACGCGGTTCGGCGACAGTGGCGCATACGTTGTATCAAGAAACCCTGGAGAGTTTAAGCCAACGTCAGAGCGAAGCCGAAAAACGAAAACTGGCAGCACTGCAAAGGCCAACAAGTGACCATAAGCCCAATAAACAGGAGCGGCGAAAAATTCGACAATTTATCGAGAAAAATTAATCAGAGGTTCCTCAGATGTTTATTGTCGAATCATCGCCAAAATAGTGCAACGCACTTCGAAACTGAGCAAACTACGAATATCAAGGCTGATTTGATCGAAGTTATCCGAAAACCTTAAACTACCGTCTTTGTTTTCCACTAAATAATCTAGTCGAAGCATGGTATCGATAAAATGTCGGAATAATGCGCGGTCAAAGAAATCGGGTGCATTAATACCGTGCAACATGGAAACCTTCTGAGCCAGTAAATGACAGCGTTGCTCCAGTTCAGCTTCGCGCATGGGCGTCTTTGCCGATTGCCATAATACGATAAAGGTCATGTAGTAACGTTCCAGTATGGGCTGTACGATCAAAATTAATCGGTTCAGATCCATGAAACGTCGGCTACTACGTTCAGGTCGGCGTAAACCATTTTTACCTTCGCGTAATAACTCCAGTTTTAGCATGGCCTTTACAAATTTTTCCACCAGACTGCCAAGCTCTTCAATCTCCCATTCAAGGTGTAATTCGGTATGTAAAAAAGGATAAAGAATACGAATGATGCTAACAATTTTTTCGAGGGGCACTTTTGCGGTGTTGTCAAAACAACAGGCTATTAACGCCGGTATAATAAAAACATGCAGGCTATTATTTCGATAATAACTCATCAATACTGAATCTTCGGGCTTAAGAAAAACAATATCGCCGAGTTCATGCTCTCGAATACTTAGCAATTTCTGCAGGGCCATTTTTTTTATCTGTTCTTCGTCAATGTCCTCGGCGAATTGCACCGTATTGAGCGTATCGGTCGACTCAATCAATTGTCTGTAAAGAGTCGACTGTTCCGTCAGTTCTATTAAATCGATGCTTTGGCGAGGGGTTGCTAATAAAACGGTTGCAACCATATTAACCGGGTTGATTACTGTGGCGTGATTAATGCCAATCATGATTTTTCTGGATAAGTGGTTGACCACATCGCGATACCAGTCTGGTTTTTGTTCAATTTCCTGCACTCGATCCTTCCAGTCCGACTGAGCTTGATCGAGTAATTTTGAAAGTATTATCGGCTCACCAAAACTCGTTGTGACGCGGCCAAAATGGCCTTTTAAACGAATAATGGCCATGACCGCGCCAAATAATGACTCGCTCTTTTTCTTTTCACCATAGAGTTCACCGAGATAGGAACGTCCCTCAATGAGTTTTTCGTAACCAATATAAACCGGGATAAATGCCAGGGGTCGTGCCAGAGAGTGTGCCTGCGTTTTGATGTAAGCATCGACGGTCATGTCTAGCATGCCGAGTTTTGGCTGGAGCAGGCGACCAGTCCGGCTGCGGCCACCTTCGACAAAATATTCCAGCGGTACACCGAGCTTTACCAACTGCTCGACATAAGATCGCATCACTGCAGTGTAAAGCGGGTTATCCTTAAAACTCCGGCGGATAAAAAAAGCACCGCCGCCACGTAGTATTCGGCCGATGACTGGCAGGTTTAAATTATTCCCGGCTGCGATGTAGGGAATCGCCAGGTTTTCGGTAAAAATGATATACGACAACAAAAGATAATCGACATGGCTACGGTGACAGGGCACATAAACCAGTTGGTGGGTGAGGGCAATTTGTTTAACCGTCTCGACGTTGTAGGTTTCGATACCCGAATTGAAGCGTCGCCAGAATTGATTGAGCAAACGCAACATTAATTCGATAGTGAGTTGCGTACAGTTGGCGAATATTTCTCTGCAATAAGTCTTTGCTAGAGCCATGTTTTTGGCCGAAGTGGTCTTTTTTCCAATAGCAGTGTTTTCAATTTCAGCCTGCACTTGAAAGCTATTGATAACGTCATTAGTGATGACCTTGCGATTATCTATTCGTGGGCCAAAAGTGGCCTCGCGTTGTCGCGTTAGCTGATCCAGTAGTAATGCGTGAAGACCCTCAGCCGAATAATCGCACTCGCTGGCCAGGGCCTCAAAAGGCAGGGGCTTAGAAAATATTAATCGAGCATTTCGGCCATGAATTAACAGCGTAAAAAATTTTCGTGCCTTACTGGCAACCTCCCAGGTATCCGAGAATAAAACCTGAAGCCAGTGTTTTTGTTTGGCCAGGGGCCTACCCCAATAAACCGATACGGGGACTATCTGGAGTTTTATCGGGGTGCCACTTTGTAGCGCATAAATAAAATCCTCTAGCAGGTTCGACTGTTTTCTCCGGCGTCTTATCCAGTCGACTAGCGGATTACGCGAGGCAATACTGTACACTGAATGGTGATAAGCCACGCTGGGTATCGATACACGTTGTAGTGGGTTGGGTAAACCTAGCGCGTTAGTGGTATGGGTTAAAACCAGTAAATCGCTTATACCTCGGTCGGCCAGCACGTATAGCGTCGGTATCGATGTATTTATATCGAAGGGTGGATTTTCGCGAGGGAATACTTCGACTTTAACCCACAGGAACAGGAACCAGCGTAAAAAGCGATGAAATCGAATGGTCATTGGTAGTCGAGTGGTTTTAAAATACAAAATAACAGGGAATTGAATTAAGTGCCACGAGTTTGAATCTAACGCGGTGAATTACACTGCATGGCGATTTATCCGATGACGAAAGGCAGTGCCTGTTGGAAATTGCCGATAAATGTCCGGTACACAGGACACTGGAAAAACATCCTATGATTGTGACCGTGTTGGTGGAGTAGCCGGTCTTTCTCTAATCCTTATAACCGAAAAGCTTATTCTCGATTATCAGCTCTGCAACCCCGTCGGGCACACATTTTTCCCACTCGCCACGGCCGTTGGGCAGTTGGGCCAAAATGACGCGAGAGAAAATGTTAAACAACTCGTGGTCGCTCGACTCGATACCGAGAATAAAATTATTCTCCAGCAAATGCTTGTACAGATATTGGAGATTATCCGGTAAATCGATGTTGGTATAGTCTCGCAGTTCCCCAGATTGAGAGATTTCTGGATATACCAGTAAATGGGTGTTATCGGGGAATAACTTGCCAAAGCCTTCTAAAATACCGCCTTCGACACCCCGGTAGCTACTTTCGTCAAATATTTCTCGGATATTGACAATACCAACCACTATGCCGATTTGCATCGTGGTAAATTGCCTGAAATAAGCGCGTAATGAAAAGTAACGCGTATAGTCGGTCACCATCACGCTGTAGCCAAGCGAATTAAGCAGGCTGACGCGTTCGATTAAATCTTCCTCGGAAACTTTTAAGTCGTTGCCGCGCATGTCATTGAGAGAAATCTCGGCGAGGGCGATACTGTTTTCTGCGCCTACACCATCCATTGAAGTGAAAGACTTAAGACCCTGCTCAATCATATCGACGTTTAAACGAGTAATCGGACGGAAAGTGCCACGGATGGTAAGAACATTCTTTTTGTACAGCATTTCTGCAGGAGTTATAACCGCTCCATCGGGCTTAAACATGATGGCGCGTGTCTTCCAGCTGCGGATTAAGTGCAGATTGATGGCACGGTTATCGAGCTCTTCAAAATAGGGCCCAGAAAATTCGATGGAATCGATTTCGATTCGGTTCTGCTCCAGATTATCTGTGAGCGAATCGATCATCGTTTTTGGGTCTTCGAAATAGTAATAGGCGGCGTAGATTAAATTGACGCCAAAAATTCCCATGGCTGATTGTTGTCGGTCGGCATCATTGTCGCGCATACGAACGTGTACCACGACCTCTGAGGGAACCGCATTGGGGTACATCTGAACACGAACCCCACACCAGGCATGGCATTCGTTATCTCGGTTATAACTCTTGGCTGCTATTGTCGTACCATAGGCAAAATAGCGCGACATTTTTGTCCGAGAGGTTCCAACCCGGTTTATTACCAGGTCGAATTCCTTTTCGATCATTGCCTTGACTCGCGATTGGCTAACGTATCTGCCATCGTCCTGTACACCGTAAATGGCATCGGAGAATTGCATATCGTAGGCCGAGATGGTTTTAGCAATGGTACCAGCAGCGCCACCGGCTTTGAAGAATTGCCTAGCGACTTCCTGACCAGCGCCAATCTCGGCGATAGTACCGTACTTGTTTAAATCAAGATTAAGTCGTAATGCCTTTTCTCGTGTATTACGGGTGCTTACATGCTTTTCCATATTCTCTCACGCTCAAAGTTACGTTTATTCAACCGAATTAATGAGAAGAATTCATTATTATTTAAAGCTAATTCGACTCAATCTCAATCCAAAAGTGATATCTGGAGCCGATTTAACCATAATATCTTCCGAGAAAAACAGGTCGATATGATAATTGTTAAGCCAGTTTTTAAACTGCAATGCCAGTTGTAACTGCATCGAGTTACCGAAGGCCTCCAATTCAGTATCCCTAATTGTAGCGGTATGTAGGTCGAATTGCATAATTCCAGTTATATTTGGCGTAAAGTCGTACTCACTGCCGATTTGCGCCAGCCAGATGCGATCCTTCAAATAGTCTTGAAGTTGTCCACCTTTACCCGGCAGGCTGAGACCTAACAGTCCATAGAATGTCGTAGTTTCCGTAGGCTTACCGATTGTGCTCAACCATAAAGCAAAGTCGGTAGATTCATTGCCGCTATTACTCTCGATTGAGCCAGTTGGCAATTCAATCCCTACGCCGAGTTCCGTACTAGCATTCTCATTTTTCGACAGGCGATAGTTGAATGACAGCGATAGATCACCGATATCGCTGTCGGGCCTGGTTTGTTCAAATATAGTTTGTCCGTTACGGCTATAAGAGAGGACAATCTGGTTGTCAGGGTTAGCGATTCTGCCCCCCTGGGGCAAATTAAAAGTGTCGTGCCAGTCTTCGATCAGGCCGTCGAGGCTGCCACGATCGTTAGCGATAAAGGGTAGCGTGCCAGATATTCGCCAATGCTCGGTCTGGTAGGCCAGAGAAAAATCGTAACGGTAGTTTTCAACGTCGATGAGCAGGCTTTCGTTTGCGTTACCTTCATTTTGATAGGTATTGGTAATGAAAAGAGAATGCTTGAAATGCCAGCCAGTGTCCTGTTGAACATCGATACTAGGCAGGTAATAGGCCTGTAGCATCGGGTTCTGATCGCGGGTATTCAAACCGACACCAGCCGCTGCGACATTACCCACGAGCGCTACGGCCAATCCTGACAGGATAAACTTAATCGTTGTCGTATATGCCATGTTCTCGGGTGGCGAGGAATTCGATTTCCGGCCAGCGTTCTTCGGTCATTGTCAGGTTGACACGCGATGGTGCAACATAGGCCAGGTCGCCAGCGTGGTCGAGCGCCAGGTTAGTTCGTGCTTTAGTTTTGAATTCGCTGAACTTCTTCTCGTCTTTGCTGGTGACCCAGCGCGCGGTGTTAACGTTGACCGCCTCGAACAGGCAATCTACCGAGTATTCATCCTGAAGACGATGCGCGACCACGTCAAACTGCAGGATACCCACCGCACCGAGAATTAAATCATTGTTAGCCAATGGCTTAAATAACTGAGTGGCACCTTCTTCGCAGAGTTGCGTTAACCCCTTAAGAAGTGCCTTCATTTTTAGCGGGTCTTTCAGACGAGCACGACGAAATAACTCGGGTGCAAAATTGGGAATGCCGGTAAACGCCAGATCTTCGCCCTGGGTGAAACTGTCTCCGATACGGATGGTACCGTGATTATGAACGCCGATGATATCACCTGTGTAGGCTTCGTCGACGTGTTCACGATCAGAGGCCATGAAGGTCAGCGCATCGGGGATCTTCATGTCCTTACCGATACGCACGTGTTTAACTTTCATACCACGATTGTATTTGCCCGAGCAAATGCGCATGAAGGCGATGCGGTCGCGGTGTTGCTTGTCCATGTTCGCCTGTATTTTAAAAACGAAACCGGTGAGTTTGTCTTCATCCGGCTGTACCGCACGAGTACGTGTCGGACGTGCCATCGGTGCCGGTGCGAATTCGTTAAATGCATCGAGTAGCTCAGCCATTCCAAAATTATTGATCGCCGAACCGAAGAAAACCGGCGTGAGTTCGCCTTTCAAATAGGCGTCAAGATCGAATTCGTGCGAAGCACCGCGTACCAGTTCGATTTCCTCGCGAAATCCATCGGCCATGCTACCCAGAATATCGTCGAGTCTCGGATTATCCAAACCTTCGATAACCTCACCAGAGGAAATCTTATCAGCATCGCTGGCCGAAAATAAATGTACCGAATCGTTTTGTAAATGAAAAACACCCTTCAGGTTCTTACCCATGCCGATAGGCCAGGTGATCGGTGCGCATTTAATTTTGAGTATATCTTCGACCTCGTCCATCAAATCGATGGGGTCGCGGCCTTCGCGGTCGAGTTTATTGATGAAAGTAATTATTGGTGTGTCGCGTAAACGGCAAACGTCCATGAGTTTAATGGTACGTTCCTCGACGCCCTTGGCGCAGTCGATGACCATCAATGCCGAGTCAACCGCAGTCAGGGTACGATAAGTGTCTTCGGAAAAGTCTTCGTGTCCCGGTGTGTCGAGTAAATTGATGACGCAGTCCTTATAGGGGAATTGCATGACCGAAGAGGTTACCGAGATTCCGCGCTGCTTTTCTAACTCCATCCAGTCGGAAGTAGCGTGGCGTGCGGCTTTACGACCCTTGACGGTACCTGCCATCTGTATAGCTTTGCCGAATAGCAATAGCTTCTCGGTGACCGTGGTTTTGCCAGCGTCGGGATGCGAGATTATCGCAAAGGTCCTTCGACGCTTCATTTCATTGATAAAATTGCTATCACTCATACCTTAAAACCCTAGTTTGTACCCATTGTTAAAATTACCTTTTGGAGCAAATGAAATGCTAGAAAAACACGTTATTTTACGGCATCAAAAATCCTACGCACCGACAAAAATCAACAGTTTGGAGAAATCATGTTTATCGGCAGCTCTAAGTGCCGAAATATATTGATCACGACGCTCATTCATACTTTCTAATTTGTAGCCTCCTGCCCAGTCAATCGCAGGTGCGTCCAGGCGTTTGGCGAGTATCGCATCCGCCATTATGCGCGCATGTCGACCATTTCCATTTGGAAACGGGTGGATCAATACGAGCTTATGATGAAAGCGTGCAGCAAGTTCAACTGGTGAATATGTCTCATGCTCTATCCAGTGACGTGCATTATCTAATAGTTGTCGCAATTGAATCGCCATTTGAATAGGATCGACGCCGATATTCTTTTCCGTTTTACGAAAAGAACCAGCCCACTTCCATACTTGCCCAAAGAGCCGTTTGTGCAATTCAAGTGTAAAGCCTTCAGTTAAAACATCAGGCTTCTTTTGCTTTTTGAGCCACTGTAGTCCCTCGACGATGTTTGCTTGTTCTAGCTGATCAAGCTCTCCTCTGGTAGTAATGTGAGCAAAGCGAAGCCCTTCCTTTTCATCAGGATCAAGGGGCATTGCGCCATCTGGTTCATCTTTAGTCATTACTCATTCATCACTCCATAGATCGGAGGGCATTTTTTTGATGATCTCGGAGGCAAGGCGATCAACTTCATAGCTAAGTTGATCATCATTTAATGTTTGTACCTCAAGCGCCATCTGTGTGGATGCAGCTTTAATCTGTTCTTTAGCTTTTAATACAGCGCGATTTTTGATCACGTTTTCAATCTCTTTTTCAGGAATGACGGCATACACAAAACGACAATCCATGGCTTGTGCCATACTGTGCATACTTTTGAGTGTTGCTCCTCCTGATAACTCAGCGGATTCCGCTTGTGAAACGCGCCCCTTAGTAACGCCTAAGCGTTTAGCTAATTGCGAACCTGACATGCCAAGGGCTTTGCGAACTGTCTTAAGCCATCCTTCGGAAGAAGGCATTGCATAGTTACCAAACTGTTTTAAAGCCTGGTTCACCTTGTTTTGATATTGTTTTAAAACAACCGCTTCGATGCCCATCGGATGACCTTAATCTATAATTAAAAATTGTTATTAGTTTAGCTTAAACTATACTATAAATGTGCATAAGTCAATATATTACTAAACCATTATAATAGTTAGGTATAGTTATATGTTGACATTTGGTGTATGGAGTGCATGCCCTACCATTTTGACAACAAAATGGAGGCAACTTCAGGGGGGCGTATAATGCCCGCTTGAGTAAGTTTTTTCCATGGCTCGTTTGAAAAAATACCGAATTATATATGACGGAGAGGATCCTGGCGTGCATGTAGAATGCGGATAATTTCTACCTGGGAATTCTGTAACCGATAAAACAAAACATGTTTATCGACAGGATAGCTTCGGATTCCAGGAAATAACTCTATACGCTCTATGCCGATTTTTGGGTGTTCAGTTAATCTCCAGAAATGTTCTTTAATATTGTTGAGATAATTTGTGGCTTGTGTCGTCCCCCAATTATTGACACCGTATTTATAGATATTTCTTAGATCAGCTCTCGCTATAGGTGAGACGACTAGAATCGACGGTGGCATTATTTTTTAATATCGGAAAACAGGCTATCCAGAGACTGCCTGGAATCAATGGAAATGCCTTCTCCATTGTCTAGCTGCTCGGTACCAACCTTGAGCTGCTCACGAAGACGTGCGACTTTTATGTCATGAATCCAGTCTTCGTGGGTATCCATAAACCGTAAGGCATCACGGATAACTTCGCTGGCATTATTATATAAACCGCTTTCAACCTTAGATTTCACCCGATTCTCTAGCTCTGGCGTGAGGGAAATATGCATGGCTTTCTCTGAGTTTATGACGAGAAGCCAAATATGTCAGTGCATACAATCATTGTCAATCTTTGTATAACAAATTGAACCGTTAGCCAACGATGTGCAGTGCAAAATTGCGCTATTGACGATTCTATCTGAGAGTCATAGAGTGATCGGGCACGAGATTTTGACCGGCTCGAAGAACGACGGTACTACCTATTTCCCCTGGGAAGAGGGTGATCATACCTGTAGTAACTGGATCAGTTCGGTCGATGGTACCGGTAGTGCGCAGGTTGGCCATCACGACCGTCACGGTGGGGGCAATACTTCCTGGAACTCGGCCCATGGGTCTCGCGGTTGTAGCCAGAAAAACTTAAATGGTACCGGTGGGGCAGGGTTTTTGTATTGTTTTGCGGCGGATTGAATTTTTAATTATTACGCTATCTCCCTGGCAAACAACAAAGCATCTTCCCGCCCATTCGGCCCGGGGTAATAATTCTTTCGGCAGCCGATTTCGTTAAAGCCGGTAGCGTTATAGCAATTGATTGCCTGTACATTGCTGGGGCGCACTTCGAGTAATATCATGGAAGCCTTTTTACTTTTGGCAATGCTGACCAGAAATTCGATGAATTGCTTGCCAATGCCCTGTCCCTGATATTGATTACTGACGGAGATGTTGAGTATATGACTCTCACCTGCGGCGACGCTGATCACGGCATGAGCGACTAACGATTCGTCTGTTTCTGCCAGCCAGCATTCGTAGCCGACTCGAATACAATCGTTGAATATACCTTCGGTCCAGGGGTATTGGTAAACCGCTTTTTCAACCTGCATGACCTGAGCGACATCGTGAGACTTCATACGCCGGAATTTCAACTCTGGCGTATTCATTATCGTAGCAGACGATATAAGGTCTTCATATCCTGCCAGGCGATGGCTTTGGCGGTGGGTGTGCGTAATAAGTAGGCTGGATGATAGGTGACCTTAACGGGTATGTCGCTATCGGGCAGTTGATGCATTTCTGGAATCAAACGACCAACTGGCTCAGTTGTGCCAAGCAGGCTGTGTGCTGATATACGACCCACCGCGAGGATAACCTTTGGCTTTATCTGCTCGATTTGAGCCTGTAGATATCGCCGACAGGATGCCACTTCATCAACATGCGGGTCGCGATTATTGGGCGGGCGGCATTTGACGATATTGGTGATAAATACCTGCGAACGGCTGATGCCAATGGCCTGTAACATTTTATCGAGTAATTGCCCGGAGCGACCGACAAAGGGCTCGCCTTTGATATCTTCGTCGTGGCCTGGACCTTCGCCGATTATCATTAGATCGGCCTGTTGGTTACCTACGCCAGGCACTTTCTGGGTACAATTTTGCGCCAGACCACAGATTTCGCACTGCTGTATTGAGTGGACAATCGCATCCCAGTTATCGAGTGGGATATTGATGACGGGTTTCGCAAGTGCTGGTTTTTCAACTACTGGTACTTGAGGCTCGGACATTTTTTGTACAACTGGTTTTGCTGTGACAACCGATTCGATATCAATAGCTTTGGTAGATTCAGAATGTCCAACCCCGCGACGGATGCCAATTCCTTTCAGGCAGTGTTGTTGCCTGTCGCTTAACACGATTTAAACGGCACTCATTTGTGGGTGGGTTCGACCAGCATTACTCATTACCTTATTCAGTGCATTGATATACGATTTGGCGGAGGCGATAACTATATCTGTATCCGCGCCCTGACCATTGATAACGCGCCCGTCTTTTTCGATACGTACCGTCACTTCACCCTGAGAATCGGTGCCCGTAGTAATGGCATTCACCGAGTATAACTGTAGCGTAACACCCGTATTAGTAAGTTTTTCGATCGCTTTGAAGCAAGCGTCTACCGGTCCATCACCAGAGGCCTCGGATTGCTTTTCTTCACCATTGATATTCAATGTCATGGTAGCGTTCGGAGTTTCACCGGTTTCGCAACAAACTCGTAAACTGACCAGTTTGATTGATTCGTTCTCGGCTTCAATCACTGTTTCGTTAACCAGCGCCAGTAAGTCTTCATCGAAAATATCATGCTTCTTGTCGGCCAGGGTTTTGAAGCGCGCAAACACCTCGTTGAGCTCTTCTTCGCTGGAGAACTCTAGTTTCAATTCTGCCATACGTGACTTGAAAGCGGCACGCCCAGAATGCTTGCCGAGTACCAGTTTGTTATTGCTCCAGCCGACATCCTGGGCGCGCATAATTTCGTAGGTTTCGCGAGATTTTAGGACACCATCCTGATGAATGCCCGATTCGTGGGCGAAGGCATTGGCACCGACAATTGCTTTATTGGGTTGCACGTTAAAACCGGTGATGCCGGCGACCAGTTTCGAGCAGTTCATGATTTGTGTGGTGTCGAGACGAGTGTCGCAGGGGAATACATCTTGCCGAGTTCGCACTGCCATAACGATTTCTTCCAGCGAAGCATTGCCTGCGCGCTCGCCGAGGCCGTTTATCGTACATTCGACCTGTCGAGCGCCATTCAGGATCGCTGACAGGGAATTACCCACGGCAAGGCCAAGATCGTTGTGACAGTGTACGGAAAAGATGGCCTTGTCAGAATTGGGTACGCGTTCGATCAGGTCTTTAATCAGCGCACCGAACTGGTGTGGGACGTTGTAACCCACGGTATCTGGAATATTAATCGTCGTCGCGCCTTCGTTGATGACGGCTTCGATGACTCGGCACAAGAAATCAGGATCGGAACGCCCCGCATCTTCCGGTGAAAATTCCACGTCATCGGTAAACTGCCTCGCCATTCGTACCGATTTCGCTGCCGCTTCAACAACTTCGTCGGGAGACATGCGTAGCTTTTGTTCCATGTGAATCGGTGAGGTGGCAAGGAAGGTATGAATTCGACCAGAATTGGCGGGTTTGATCGCCGCACCGGCGCGTTCGATATCGACTTGCTTGGCGCGTGCCAGTCCGCAGACGGTGCTGTCTTTGACGATTTCAGCGACAGCTTTTACCGATTCGAAATCACCGTTGCTGGCAATCGGGAAGCCGGCTTCGATAATATCGACCTTCATCGCTTCGAGAGCGCGGGCAATGCGAATTTTTTCTTCGCGCGTCATCGAAGCGCCCGGGCTTTGCTCGCCGTCACGCAGGGTGGTGTCGAATACAATTAACTGGTCTTTGCTCATGCTTTTACCCCATAGGCGAAAGATTGAAAGATTATTCTGGGTCTTGCGGAGGTTCTTCGCCAGCTTGCAGGCGCTGCCGTTTACGGTTCCAGCGAAATAGAGATATGATGGGGCCGGACGACATATAGACAATAAAAAAGAAAAACAAAACCGTTGAGGCTTCTATCGACAGGAATACGAAAACCAACATGACGACCAGAACGGCGACAAACGGTACTTTCTTGCGCATGTCCAGATCTTTAAAACTGTAATAGGAAAACCGGGTTACCATTAAAGCACCAGCCAGTAAGGTCAAAATCAGTGCTGGGTATTTCACTTCTTCACCGGTTATACCGTAGGTTTCGCAAACCCAGATGGCACCCATCACCACAGCGGCTGCTGCGGGGGAGGCGAGACCCTGAAAATACCGCTTATCTGCAACGCCAATTTGCGTATTGAATCGAGCGAGGCGCAGGGCAGTCGAGGTGGTATAGATAAATGCGGCCAGCCAACCGAGTTTACCCCAGAGACTGGATTCGTTAGCAAGGTAAACTAACGACCATTGATACATGACCAGGCCTGGAGCGACACCGAATGAAACCATATCCGAGAGACTGTCATACTCGGCACCAAATGCAGACTGGGTATTAGTCATGCGGGCCACTCGACCGTCGAGTCCGTCGAGGATCATGGCGAGAAATATCACCATTGCGGCAATTTCGAAATTACCTTTCATCGCGGCGATAATGGCGTAAAAACCAGCAAATAAGGCCCCTGTGGTAAACAGGTTAGGCAGTAGGAAAATGCCTTTGCTAAGGTTCTTACGGCTAGGTTTCGGGTTGCTATCGTCCATTGTGTAAAACGGGTAGGTGTGACCCCACCCGCTCTCCGGTTAGTTATAAGGTTAAAGCCTTCTCACCACGTAGAATGCCCATCGAACCGGACCGGACTACCTCGATAACACTGGTTTCATGCAAAGAGTTAATGTAGGCATCAAGCTTGTCGCCCGAACCGGTTAATTCGATACAGAAAGTTGTGTCGGTAACATCAATAATACGCGCGCGGAATATGTCAGAAAGTCGTTTTATCTCGGAACGCTGCCCCTCGCCCTGTGCCTTTACCTTAACGAACATCATTTCGCGCTCGATAAAGTTACCTTCGGTGAAATCCTGCAGCTTGACGACATCAACCAGCTTATTCAGTTGTTTGTTGATTTGTTCGATTACGCGGTCCGAACCTGCAGTCACGATGGTCATACGCGATAGCGTGACATCTTCAGTAGTAGCCACAGTGAGCGACTCGATGTTGTAACCACGTGCCGAAAACAGGCCTGAAATACGCGACAGCGCGCCAGATTCGTTTTCAACCAGTAGAGAGATGATATGTCGCATTAAACGGTCTCCCCTCTGGCTTTCATGTCTGCCTGAATTTTCTGCTGTAACGGAGATATATCCATTTCGTTGTGTGCCTTACCCGATGAGATCATCGGATACACGTTAGCTTCCTGGTCAGTAATAATATCCAGAAATACGGTTTTATCCTTCAGTGCAAAAGCCTCTTTCATCGCATCGTGTAAATCTTTCGGGTCATCGACACGAATACCGATGTGCCCGTAGGCTTCGGCGAGTTTAACGAAGTCGGGCAGGGAGTCCATGTAAACATGCGAGTAGCGTTTCTCGTAGAAAAACTCCTGCCATTGTCGAACCATACCCAGGTAACGGTTATTCAAATTAATAATTTTGACGGGCGTGTTGTACTGTAGGCAAGTCGATAATTCCTGAATACACATCTGGATACTGCCTTCGCCGGTAACACAGGCCACGTCTTTATCGGGGAAGGCGAGTTTGACGCCCATTGCTGCGGGCAGGCCAAAGCCCATGGTGCCGAGTCCACCGGAATTGATCCAGCGTCGCGGTTCGTCGAATGGATAAAACTGTGCCGCAAACATCTGATGTTGGCCAACATCGGAGGTGATAAATGCGTCGCCACCTGTCACCTTGTAGAGTTCTTCGACTGCCGCCTGGGGCTGGATTAAACCGCTTTTGGTTTCATATTCGTAACTTTTCTGACCTTGCCAGGATTTTATTTTATTCCACCAGGCCTCGAGCGCTGGCTTGTCGATGGGTAACTCGGGCTTGTCGAGTAATTTATTCATCGCCGTAAGCACATCTTTAACATCACCGACGATGGGAATATCGGCATTTATGGTCTTCGAGATCGAGGCGGGGTCGATATCGATATGAATGACTTGCGCGTAGGGGCAAAATGTACTGGTAACGCCGGTAATCCGATCATCAAACCGGGCACCGATAGCGATGAGAACATCACAATCGTGCATTGCCATGTTAGATTCGTAGGTACCGTGCATGCCGAGCATGCCAATAAATTGAGGATCAGTGCCGGGAAAGGCTCCCAGTCCCATCAGGGTTTGTGTGATCGGGTAACCCAGCTTGCGTACAAATTTGCGTAACTCGTTAGAAGCCTCCGACATGATGACACCGCCACCGCTGTAGATCATTGGGCGTTTGGCGCTCAGCAGCAGATCAACGGCACGTTTCATTTGGCGTGGATGGCCTTTCACATTAGGATTGTAAGACCGCATCTCAACAGTTTTGGGATAGACATAAGGAATCTTGATATGCGGTGCTGTAATGTCTTTTGGAATATCGACAACAACCGGGCCAGGACGACCACTGGTGGCAACGTAGAACGCTTTTTTCAGTGTTTCAGCGAGCTTGTTTAGGTCTTTGACCAGAAAATTGTGCTTCACGCAAGCGCGAGTAATTCCGACGGCATCAACTTCCTGGAAGGCGTCGCTACCAATGGCATGACTCGGAACCTGTCCTGTGATGACCACCAGAGGGATCGAATCCATATAGGCCGTTGCAATGCCGGTAACTGCGTTAGTCGCACCGGGGCCGGAGGTCACCAGACAGACGCCGGGCTTTCCTGTGGCACGGGCATAACCATCGGCCGCATGCGTGGCACCCTGTTCGTGGCGCACCAGGATGTGCTGAACATCTTTCTGGTTATGTAATGCATCATATATATGTAAGACGGCACCACCTGGGTAGCCGAAAAGGTGCTCAACACCTTCGTCTTTAAGAAACTGAATAATTATTTCAGAACCCGATAATTCCACTATAAAACCTCTAAATTGTTTCCGGTCTGGATTTAAAAAAACCAGATCACTCAGGTATCTGGTTTTAGTTTCTGGATTGTTTGTCAACAGTCGATACGCGCGGACATCGTCGAACCAGAAATTTTATTATGGTTGTCGCATAATTGCACTAAATATCATGCGTTTAAGGTGAAAATATTGGTTTTATGGTTTCTCGAAGTGACAGGGCAGGTTTTTGCCTCGGTGTAGCTAGCAGTTGTACGTTTAAGATTTCTGCATTACGAAAGTAAAACGATTACCTTCGTCGGCGGAATTCAGCAGCGCATTGCCAGTTTGTCTGGAGAAAGCTTCAAAGTCCTTCACTGAGCCGGGATCGGTTGAGATAATGAGCAATGTCTGTCCAGATTGCATGTCGCTCAGAGTTTTCTTGGCGCGCAATATCGGCAAGGGGCAATTGAGCCCCGAAGCGTCAAGTTCTCGGTCATATTTGGCCATGATATTATCCTCTGTAATATGTATTTTTGACTAGTCTCTTTATATGCTAGACATATCTAAAAAGCAATAGTTCTTACTGAATCTATTACTAGCTTAAGGGATAGCCTGTGTCGGATCCACTGCTAAGGGTAAACCGCTATTTGACCATTTAACGATGCCACCACGAAGATTGATGACATTGTGGATACCCTGCTCGTTTAGAAACCGGCATGCCTGGGCTGATCGACTGCCAGTTCTGCAATAAATTACGATTTGCTTTTCTGCACTCATGAAGAAGTCGAGTTTGAGCGGAATCAGGTGCATCGATAAGGTCCTGGCGTCAGGAATGACACCACGTTCGATCTCGGTCGGCGTGCGGATGTCGACAATTTCGAATTGATGATCTGCATCTAGCAATTCAGAAAACTCGGCGACGCTAATTTCCTTAATACGTGACATCTGCGAAAACTCTTTAAAGTTTAGGAAACGAAGAGTTTAGATTAAATGGTCGAAAAACCACTTGTGTCCTGACCCCAGACCCCAATATTATGATGATGTCGAGTATAATTCCAGCAGTATGACTAATCTACAGCAGCTTTTTCAAAATTTGCGGTATTCCTTAAACGGATACATCTGCCTTTTTCTGATGTTGTTTTTCATTCATGCGAGTTCCATTGCTCAAACCGAGGGGGAATTGCCTGAATTAGGTGAAAACGCTGTATTTAATATCGAGCAGGAAGCGAAAATTGGGCGACGGGTGTATCAACAGTTACTCGAAAGAGGGTTGATTGAAACCCACCCTTTGCTGGACCGATATATTAATGATCTCGGAGCGAGATTATTATCAGTCGTCGATAACCGAGTGAGAGATTATCGATTCTTTATCGTGCGTGATAGTAGTATCAATGCTTTTGCCTTGCCTGGCGGATATATAGGCATCAATGCTGGATTAATCCTGCGCTCCAAAAATCAACATCAACTCGCCTCCGTACTCGCGCATGAAATAGCCCATGTTCGTTTACGCCACGGCATGAAATTAATGGAAAAATCCGAAGGTGTGAATAACGCGACAATTTTGACAATCCTAGCGGGGTTGCTCGTAGGTGGTGGTTCAGATTTGGGCGCTGCATTGGTCTATGGTGGGGTCGCGGGCGGTCAGCAGGCGATGATTAATTATACTCGCGAATTTGAATACGAGGCCGACAGAATCGGTATATCTCTGCTTCAGGGAGCCGATTTCGACGGTCGGGGTATGGTCGAATTTTTCATCCTCCTGGCTAAAGCATCGGGTAGCTCAAGCGTACAAAATATCGAATACTTGCGTACCCACCCGGTATCAGAAAATCGAATATCGGAAACAGAAGCGAGGCTAAGGCCGTTTTCAGTTCACTCGTCGGCGCCTGATTATTTCTCTTTGTTTCAGGATTACCTGTTATACACCAGCAGCGAAAACCTGGGATTGTCGGGAAGCCGTTTTCGTCAGGCACTCACCAAAATTAAATCAGGAGATGAAATATCAGCAAGTAAGCTACTTAAAAAGCTTTATCGGCAGGAAGGTGATAATTTCTGGTACGGCTATGTATACGCAGAGAACCTGGAATTTATCCAACAGCAGGAAGAAGCCGAACAGGTATATCGCCAACTATTGGAGATCTATCCAGATGACTTTATTGTTTCGTTAAACCTGATGCGCCTGTTGAAAACCTCCGGGCGATTTGATGCTGCACTGTCAATTGCTCGTCGGCTTGAGAATCGCTACCCGCGGAACAAGGCAGTTTATTTTGAGTTGGTAGACATTTATCAGCAACTGGATAAAAGCCTGCTAAAGATGATGGCTCAGGCAGATTACCATCGGCTCTCAGGATCTCCAGATCAGGCCATAAGGCTTTACGGTAAAATGCTCGGTTCGCCGGATATAGATCTGGTCACCGAGTCTAAAGTTAAAGAAAAACTGGCGGAGCTCGATCGCGAGAGAATGACCGGACTCCATAACTAACTCGTTTTTTGGGCTTCATCTAC
The DNA here is from genome assembly GCA_030595795.1 of Gammaproteobacteria bacterium. Lineage (GTDB taxonomy): Bacteria > Pseudomonadota > Gammaproteobacteria. Next base: position 1,847 of record JAUVCH010000021.1, on the reverse strand, counting down.
CCCTATTTATATAAGCCTTAATAGTTATATATACCCCTCTATAAATAACAACCGGTTTAAAGCTTGATATTGCTTAGCGGTAAAGTATTCTGGTTCAGGCTATAAAGGCTGACAATCAATCCCGTAGACTCGTAATTGTCAGCATTCATTAAAATAAGTTTGGAGGGTACTACAGATGAAATTTCGTCTGATCAACATGGTTACAGCTATCACACTGCTATTTGGTGTAGCTTCTAGCCCGACAGTCCTCGCGGCGTCGGCCGAGCAGGTTGCCGAAGGAAAGAAAATAGCATTCAATCGAAAACAGGGAAATTGCCTGGCCTGCCACGCAATTGCTGGCGGCAGTTTGCCCGGAAATATCGGTCCACCGCTAGTAGCGATGAAGGCTCGGTTCCCCGACATCAGTATTTTGCGCGCGCAGATTTACGATGCCACCGTCGATAATCCTAGAACCATGATGCCGCCTTTTGGTAAGCATGGCATGTTAAGCGATAAGCAGATTGATCTTATCACCGAATTTATTCATAGCCTTTAGGAGCTGAGCTAATATGAAACGTAGAACATTATTAAAAACCAGTCTGGTGACTGGTGTGATCGCCTCCACCGGTTTACTAATACCGGGTCGGGTTTTAGCGGCTTATCCAAAAGCTGCTTTCGAGAGCATCGATATACCCGGAGCCCTGACGGCTGCTATGGGAAGTAGCGAGTACGCAGAAAGCGGTGATATTAAAATCAAGGCACCCGAAATCGCAGAAAATGGCGCGGTAGTACCAGTTCAGGTCACTTCATCTATCGCGGATACCGAGTCGATTACGCTGATAGTTTCCAATAATCCAAACCCAATGGCTGCTTCGTTTAACATGCACGGTTCAGAGGCATTTGTCTCGGTACGAGTCAAGATGAGGAAGACGAGCGACGTTCTTGCTGTCGTCAAGGCTGGTGGGTCGTTACATGCTGCGAAACAAGAAGTGAAAGTTACCATTGGCGGCTGCGGCGGCTAACGAGGAGAATCTATTATGGCAAAAAAATTAAAGTACGCGCAAAGGCGAGTAGTGGCCTGGTGACCGTTAAGGCATTGATGAGTCATCCTATGGAAACGGGGTTGCGCAAAAACAAGAAAACCGGCAAGAAAATTCCTGCCCATTTTATCGAGGAAGTGATTGCCAAGGTGGGTGACAAAACTGTCATGGAAGCCTACTGGGGCACTGCGATCTCTAAAAATCCGTATCTGTCATTTAAGTACAGTGGCAGTAAAGGTGATGTGTTGACGGTTTCCTGGATTGATAACCAGGGCGAGTCGGCAACTGAAACCGCAAAAGTTAAGTAAATATTATTGATATTACAATTCAAACCGAGGGGGTAAACATGCGTAAGTTATTTTATGCAGTTACGGTGGCGCTGGCAGCCTGTTTGACAGGTTCGCTCGCGATCGCTTCGACACCATCAGACGATCTGGTGGAGTTTCAGAAGTATTTTACAGATCGCTTTCCTGATACACCGAAGGATGATTTCATCAACGGCATTTATTCAATTGATGCAGCATCCCGAGAGACTTTCGATGCGATCGAAGAGTTCGCGCCTTACGAAATCGATGTTGAGAAAGGCGAGGAGATGTATAACAAACCATTTGCCAATGGTAGTGGTTACGCTAATTGTTTTTCGGATCCGGGTGTTCGTCACCTCTATCCGCAATTCGATAGCAAATCGGGTAAAATTTTGACGCTCGAAGCCGCTATCAATGCCTGTCGAAAAGCAGCAGGGGAGAAGCCTCTAAAATACAAAAAAGGGGCGATAGCCGCATTGACCGCTTACATGGCATACGAGTCTCGGGGCAATGTCTTCAATAT
>JAUVCH010000104.1 GCA_030595795.1 Gammaproteobacteria bacterium | reverse complement strand
CCATTGGCAACCAGAGAATCCCATCTTTCCGAGCGCCAGCGTTCGGCTATTCGGTGCCGCTCCAGAACGAGGTGAGGCACACCGCAGTTGCTCAGGTGCTCGCTCATGGCCACACCGGCCTGACCGCCGCCAACAACAAGCGTATCTATTTTTTCAACTGACATGACTGAGTCCTCAAATATACGAAGGCATTAAACCCCATGGTCTGAATGATGGAAAGTAATGCTTTATGATCGTGTGGTTTAAAAATACTGAGGCAATTCGGTAAAGTGCTTAGAATCCTTTGTCGTGTTCTGTTGATGTAAATCAAAAGCATGCCGGCCCAGAATAATAAAATAACCAGATCGGGCGTCTGCCCTGGTTACGGTGATTAGTTAACGAGGCTCATCAATGAAAAAAGGAATTAGTCAGGCGATTATCTTAATCGCGGTTGTTTTGCTAACCGCTAGTTGCGTGAGCTCACGCGAGCAATCGGGTGCGCTTACCGGTGCGGCAGTCGGCGCGATTCTCGGCTCCACGGTGGGTCGAGGTCATGGGCGACCGTTTGCTGTCTGGTTAGGCGCGGTGGTAGGTGCGAGCATTGGCTCGACTATTGGTAGATATATGGATGAGCAGGATCGCATGAAAACGATCCATATTCTCGAAACGCGGCGAACCAACAGCTCGACCAGCTGGGTCAACCCAGATACGCATAATGCCTATACGATGACCCCGACCAGAACTTACGACTCTGCCGAGGGGCCATGCCGGGAATTCACGCTGGACGCCAAAATCGGTGGGGAGATGGAACAGGTATATGGCACTGCCTGCCGTCAGGCCGATGGTGGCTGGAAGGTGGTTAAATAGAATTCTAACCCGAAGGTGTCGGAGTCATGCTTGACTCCCACACCTGACTATTACAGCGGCAAATTTAGAATCACCCGTAACCCGCCTTTTTCGCGGTTCTCGGCAATCGCCTCACCGCCGTGCGCCGCCAGGCTTTTACCCGTGATAGCCAGTCCCAGGCCGAAGCCACCACTGCTGCGGTCACGAGCTTCGGCGACACGGGTAAATGGCTTAAACAATAGTGTCAGGGATTGCTCTGGTACGCCGGCCCCAGAATCTTCTACCGTGATGGTGAACTTGCCCGCGCTTTGTTGAGTACTAACCTGGACAGTGCTATGTTCGGGCGAATAGTGAATCGCGTTTCTAACCACGTTTTCGATTGCCGCACGGATCAGCACCGGGTCGACCGATAGAGTTATGGCTTCGGAAGATTCCAGCCTGACCTCGCAATGTTTGGCTTCGCCTTCGAAATTGGCATCGTGAACAATTTTCTGTAACAGTTCGTTGATATCGGTATCCTGCTTTTCCAGTTGAAACTGACCCGATTCTATTCGTGCCAGTGACAATAGTTCAGTCACCAGGTTTTCCAGTTCGTCAGCTTCTTTTTCGATGCGGGGCAGGGCTGTGGATGTGTCGTCTGATCGCTGCGCCAGTTCCAGGGCAATGCGTAGACGTGCGAGTGGCGAGCGTAATTCATGGGAGACATCGCTGACAAGTCGGCGCTGACTGTCGAGCATGTCGTTGATACGGTCGGCCATCTGGTTAAAGTCCGTTGCCAGCTCACTGACTTCATCATGTCCTGACAGTGAAACTCTACTGCTCAGATCACCATCACTGAGGCGCTGAACTGCGTGGCGCAAATGGCGTATGCGTCGGCTCAGGAAATGGGCCAGCAGATAGCTAATCAGGCTGATGATTAACAAAGCCGCTACCAGCCATAACCAGATCGGCATGCGGTGCAGTTGCGAAGGTTCGAGCTGGCGAACCAGAAATAATGGTGGTTGTACGTCCGGCACAGCCTCGATCAGAGAGACATAACCATGCCTGTGACGCTGAATCCCGGATTCGAGCGGATAATTCAGCCTCTTAATGACCTCTTTGCTGATATTGGTGTGCATCGGGAAGGGGCTTCTACCCTGAGTGTCTAGTAGCATCGGCCGGTCTCTGCCAGGTAGCTGGAATAACCAGTGTCGGGTAGCCCGATGACTATCCTGTTGCCAGAGCGCGGTGACGGTGACTGCCTGGGCTTTTAAAATTTCGTGGTTGCGCTCGATTACCTGGCCGCCAGAGAGTCGACCTAGCACAAAAAAACTGGCAGCGAGCAGGGCTGCGGTAAGCCAGAAAAACAGAAAGATACGGACGAATAAACTCATGTGCCGATAAGGTATTGATAACCAGAGCCGCGAATGGTTTTGATACGGTCACTGCCGTCGTGACGCTTACCAATCTTTCGACGTATCTGCGCCATATGCGTTTCGATACGGCGGTCATAGGCGCTGAGCGCGCGACCCAGCCCATCGAGCGCCAGTTGCTCGCGGCTGACGACCTGGCCCGCCTGATTTACCAGTAACTTCAGCAGGCTGAACTCCGCTCCGGTCAGATCAATCACTCGGCCGTCTACCTGTACCTCTCTGGCGGCTTCATTCAGTGATAAATCTTCCACCTGCAAACTGGTGTATTTCTGTTCAGCAGAGCTGCGGCGTATCAGCGCACGAAGACGCGCCACTAGTACTCGGGGGCTAACCGGTTTGGCGACATATTCATCCGCGCCTAATTCCAGCCCCAGTACGGTATCGGTATCTTCACCGCGTGCCGTTAACATCATTACGGGTGCAGGATGCTGGGCAGTGATCGACTTCAGGACATCGAAGCCATTCATGCCCGGCATCATGACATCAAGAATAATGGCGTCCCATTTCGAGGCGTTATCATTAATCTGCTGTAACGCGGTAATACCGTCGTGTACGACGGTCACGTTAAATCCCTCCAGTTCCAGGAATTCTCGTAACAGCTCGCACAGGGTCTGGTCATCATCCGCTAATAGTAAGTGCATTTTCAGGTTCTCCATTAGCGCTATTCTGGACGGAAAAAACAGGAATGCAAAGCACTGTAAGTGGGTCTTTGCATTTCTTTGCATAGCTTGACCCTGCTTTGAACTCATCTGACTTATAGTTTCATCACGGCTTGAGATATGACACTTAACTGAATTTTAAATAACTGGAGAAATACGATGAAACGTTCAAGAAAAAATTTACTGATTGCCACTGCTTTGGTAGCCGCATCAGGTGTAGCTATCGCCTCACAGGGTGGTCAAGACGGTCAGGGTTGCCAGGGTCAGGGATACGGTCATGGTGAGATGCAGGGTATGCAACAAATGCATCAAATGAAGGGAAAGCATGGCATGGGCCATGGTATGGGCGGTGCGATTTACCAACTGGATAACCTGTCTGATAAACAAATGCAGCAGATTTCCGCACTACGTCAGGAGCAGCATGCTCAGATGTTTAATCTTCGCGAGCAAATGTTACAACAACATGCCCAGATGAAGCAGAAAATGGTTGCGATTCTGACCGACGAACAGCGTGCTCAACTCGAAGAGCTGCGTCCTGGTCATTAATCCGCTGAAGACAGAAGCACCATCTGTTGCTTCAATTCATAGTTGATCGCGATAATTCTGAATTCTTTTTTTCAAACCAGGATGCCCGGCAGTATTGACGATAGCCGCGATGTCCTGGTAGCGGCTATCAATGGTAGTTAGCTGTAACATATCGTTCAGCGCCTTTGACGACAGGGTACTGGCGCGTTGGCTCAATTTGTCAATGAGTGCGGGCCATTCCTGTCGATCGACCAGTTCGGTTGCCAGGCCGCAGGCTATTGCTCCACTGTCCGACATTAGTTTTGAATCTATGAGTAGCTCGCGAGTCGCGTCCTGGCCGATTCGTTGAGTTAAGCGCCGGGTGCCTAGTGCCAGCTCGAAGTTCCAACCAGGCATTTTTAGTTTAAACCCGGGGGCTACAACCCGCCTCCAACAGGCCACAAAAAGGTCGGCACCTGCACCGATCGCCTTTCCCTGAGCCAGTGCTACAACAGCAAACGGAGCGTGATAGATTGCTTGCAACAGGGTTTCTATACGAAGGAATCGCCATAACAAATCACCATCGCTCGATGCCTCCAGATCGGAAAGATCGAAGCCTGCGCAGAAATGGCGACCTGCACCACGAATGACGCACATATGGATGTTCTGGGCTTCGGTTATCGCCTGAATCAACGCTTCTACCAGGTCCGGACTCAGCGCGTTTGCACTATCCGGTCGATTCAGTGTTAGAAATAAAACACCATTATTTTTTTCAGCGAGTAATACTGATTTCTCGCTATTCATCCGACCTGGTCACCCAGTGCAAATCGCTTATTGGCCTGTGCGAAAATTCGGCGGGCTTTGTTGATATCGTATGCGCTTTCTTCCAGCGTTTCCGGATCCCACTCGCTACGGCCTGGGGCAAAAAAGTCACCACCATAGACGTGAATCGCCGAGGTTAGTTTTTCCGTCGGGTTGGTCACTGAGTGGATGATATCTCGCCCTAATGCTGATGCTGAGCCTGGCATTAATGATTTGGCTCCGGCGGCTTCAACATGGTTGTCGATCTTGCGCCAGAAAATATTATCTTCGCGCCCGCTATAAATACCGATGACCGCCCAGGCATTGTGATTGTGCGGCATCAGCGTCATCAGTGGTGCCCAGGTGAAGTTCAGGATGGTTAGTTGGTCACTCTGGTAGATCGATTCAAAACCGGCCTCGGTAGGTTCACCCAAAGCTTTCATGACCGCTGACTGGTTCGTTACCGCCTTGGCGACGACTTCGCGAATCGCTATGTGGCTTTCGTCCTCCTGTCGAGCCTGGATACAGTCTTCAATAAATCTATCGAGTTCGAACATGTTTAACTCCTACTGGTGGCTAATGAGTAGAATAACCGCCATCGACCAGATAAGCACCACCGGTGCAGTAGGCTGCCGCCTCCGACGCCAGAAAAACAGCTAGTCCGGCAATATTATCGGGTTCGCCTGGCTTACCGAGTGGAATCTGTTTTACAAAACGGTCGAGAATTTCATCGTTTTGCCACAAGGCTTCACTAAATTTTGTTTTGATCAGACCGGGGCAAATTGCATTGACGCGAATATTATCCGGGCCCCAGTCCTGCGCCATGGCCTGGGTCAGGTTGATAATTGCTGCCTTACTGACGCTGTAAATGCCGATGCCTACCTCGGGCTTCAAACCACCGATAGAACTGATATGGATGATCGATCCACCGCCGCGTTGTTTCAGAATTGGATAAGCTTTTTTACAGAGTTCGAACGGGCCTTTTAGATTGATGTCGATGATTTTATCGAAGGCGCGCTCGTCGGTGTTCTGTATCGGACCGAATACCGGATTGGCAGCCGCGTTGTTGATAAGGATATCGAGCCCTCCGTAGGTTTCGACAGTTTTGTCGATGAGGTTCGCTATATCGTCGATACTACCCACATTGGCAGCAATGCCAGTAGCTTCGAGGCCGTCGGCCTTAAAGGCATCAGCGACTGCATCGATAGCATTCTGCTTGCGACTGCTTACCACGACTTTGGCGCCAAACTCAGCCAAACCACGTGCCATAGCCTCGCCGATGCCCTTGCTCGCGCCAGTTACCAGGGCGATTTTGCCGTCGAGATTAAACAGGGGTTTGATTCGGTTGGTCATTGAATTCTCTCCAGGTATTCTAGTACATCGTTATATTAAGGGCTCTAGCCGGTTGCCGCCACTCATCGGCTCACCTAAGCTAAAAGGTCAAAAGCAATACTGATTCTCTGCTGTGAGCTTTCAAAGGGAATCGTACGATGATATTCGAACGACGGGAACATCAACAGTCGGCCTTCTTTTGGTTCGAACATTCGAACTTCGTGTTCGACAGTACAGGGAAAGTTATCGGGTGGTCGACCAAATTCTATCCAGCCCGACTGGGTTTCATTAGGGCCATGCATAATGTCTGGTAACTGTACATAGTAAACCCCGCTAATCCAGGCATTACGGTGCATATGTGCTGCCTGATGCCCCATGCGGTCGAGTACTGTACCCCAGATATCGATTTTTCTGAGTTTCGGAATCTGCTGGATATAGGGATGTCCGCTACCACTGGATAGCGCGTCCATATATTCGTCGTAAGCTTCGATAATCAATTCTTCGAGCTGAGCAATCGGCCCTTTTGGTTCGAGTGCGAGACTCCCCGTTTGTTGACCGAGACGGGTGGCGACATTATGCGGTTCTCGGGCCAGGCCTGGATGCGACAATACGTGGGCAGTTAAAGCTTTATTAAATTCTGCTATATCTGAAAATCTGGTGGCTACGTCGCAATCTTTTGACCTGATGATCCTATCCATGCTCAGGATCGATGCGGCGGTTTTCGGATCACCGGTTTCAGTGGCAGCGACAGCCTTAAAGGCCAGGGCATCACGATCACCCGGATTAAACTTTAATGCCTCTTCACTGGCATCAAGCGCTTCGCTGGGACGGCCAAGTTCTAGCAGGCAGCTCGCCAGATTGGTTGCTGCTCCAGGATAGCTAGGCGCCAGATTTAATGTGTTTCGGTAACTCTGTAGGGCGGCTTCCGCTTCATCAGACTGCCGGTAGGCATTGCCGAGATTGAACAGGGCCTCGGGGTAATCGGGTTTTAGCTCTAGCGCACGACGATGACTGGCAATCGCATCGGTAAATTCGTTATGGGCCGTGAGTGCCGTTCCCAGATTATAATAAGCCTGTGCGCTATCAGGAAGAAGTCTGGCTGCCGAGCGCAGGCACTTGACGCTTTGTTTAGTCTGACCCAGGTCTAAGTGTATTGATCCGGCCAGATTCAGCGCGTCAGGATGCTGCGGATGGACGCCGAGCACGGACAGACATATCTTAAGCGCGAGATTTAAGTTCCCGGACTGATAGAGCGCCAGAGCCTCGTTCAAAATCTGAGTTGGGTCGCCTTTTTTCCTGGCCTGTTTTAATAGCTTCTCCTGCTGTCTGCGTTCCTTTAGGGTCATTTCCGCCTCAAATATTTTCTGGGATGGTCAATTTGATATAAAGCATAAGAGTCGCTTCCATCATAACCTGGTCTCGGTATGATGCCTGTACTCGAAACAAAAGAAGCTAATCAAAGTGACCAGTATCCAATATTTCAGTCCTCAGCCAATGACGGAGGAAGTTCCGACAAAGCTGGGCAATCTGTTAAATGAACCCCCGCATGCGTTGGCGATCAAGGCTACCGAGTTACTACAGAAAAAGCTATACGATTCCCCGTTGTTATCAAATATCCTGCTGGGCGAAGGTAACGGAAAAATGTTTGGCGTGCTGGTGGTACGAGATTTTTCTGGACAGATCGCCTACCTGTCGGGCTTCTCTGGCATGCTCGACCAACAATGGATTGTGCCAGGTTTTGTCCCGCCTGTTTTTAACATTGAGCAACAGGCTGTTTTCCTGCGAGAGGGTGAAGCAAAACTTGAATTCCTGTCGACTGATCTTAATCGCCTGATGGACAACCCTGAACGTCATGAACTGGCCAGACAAATTACAGAGGCGAACTTGAAGAGCCAGCAAGAATTGGCCGCGTTGAAGGGGCGTAATAAAGAGAATAAAAAAATCCGACGGGGAAAAAGGCGAGTAGTAGCTGACGATTCTCGTTTACTACAGGCATTATCCCTGTCCAGCCAGCAGGATAAAATAGAACTGAAGCATCTAAGGGTTAAATGGCAGGAAATACTGGACCGAGAACAGCGGTATCTAGATCAAAATTATCTAAACAAAATAGAAACTTTGAAATCTGAAAGACAGCAGCTCTCACAACAACTGCACGACAAAGTATTTGAGACTTATCGATTAAAAAATACTTTAGGTGAGGAAGCATCGGTGAAATCGCTATTCGACGGCAAGGCTCCGCCGGGCGGTACGGGTGATTGTGCGGCACCTAAGTTATTCCAGTATGCATTTCAAAATAATCTGACGCCGCTTGCTTTGGCCGAATTCTGGTGGGGTGGTTCACCAGAAAATGGGGTTCGACATCATGGTGAGTTCTATCCGCCCTGTCGTGGTAAGTGCCAGCCGATTCTGCCTTTTATGTTAAAGGGGTTGGGTGTCGAGTTGGTGTCTTCCCCAGAAGTTGATACTTGCCTGGAACCTGACATTATTTATCAGGACGGCGATATTGTGGTGCTGAATAAACCAGCTGGACTTTTGTCGATACCCGGCAAGGAATATTCGCATTCGGTGTCGGCCTGGTTGGCGAAAAAAATTCCCGACGCGACAGGCTCTTTGTTGGTGCACAGACTGGATATGGCGACATCGGGGTTATTGCTGGCAGCCAAAAACGCTGTAGCCCATAAAAACCTTCAAAAGCAGTTTTTGTGTCGAACTGTCAAAAAGCGATATGTTGCCGTTCTGTCGAAACCGATTGAGCTAACGAGCAGAACCCTCGACCTGCCTTTACGGGTTGATCTCAATGATCGGCCGCGTCAGATGGTTTGCTATCAGCATGGTAAAACTGCTCTGACTGAGGTAGAGGTAATTTCGACCGATAACGAAAGCAGTCGCGTATATTTTTATCCCCTGACCGGTCGAACGCACCAGTTACGCGTTCACGCGGCGCATAGTCTGGGATTATCCGCCCCGATTGTTGGCGATGAGCTGTATGGTGTTCGGTCAGGCAGGATGTTATTGCATGCAGATTCTCTGAGTTTTAATCATCCGTTAAGCGGTGAGAGAATGATGTTTGAATCGGAGGCACCTTTTTAGTATGAAAATTATGAATCGTTTGAGGAAATGTCTGGTTATAGGGTCAATATTTACCCTGCAAGCCTGTAGCCAGGCTTCGCTGCAAAGGGGTAGCGAAGCACCTTATGCGCCGACTATTGCGCCGAAAGTCGGTGATATTCTGCATACCGCAAGCGGGCAATATGTCACTAAGCAACAGTTACTTTCCAGTCTGGATTTCTTTCCACTGGTTTATGTAGGAGAAGTTCACGACAATCCGGCTTCCCACCGCCTGGAGCTTGATATTTTGAAGGCCTTGCAGGCGCGCCACCCCGGCCAGATGGCACTGGGTATGGAGATGTTCAATGTAGACCAGCAGGAAGCACTCGATCGATGGGTCGCCGGGGAGTTGAGTGAAAAGGAATTTCTACGACAGAGTCGATGGTTCGATAACTGGGGGAGTGATTTTGAACTCTACCGCGAGTTACTGGAATTTAGTCGTGATCAAAAAATTCCGGTAATCGGACTCAATGCGACTAAAGCACTGGGGCGTAAAGTGAGTATGACAGCGCTTGATCAGCTCGATAGCAAGATAAAGGAAAAACTCCCAGAGATGGATATGAACGATCCCTATCAACGCCAGATGATCGAAGCAATTTTTGGGGCTCATGGAGCAGGGGCTTCACTATTAGAAAGTTTCCAGCGCCGTCAAACTCTCTGGGACGAAACTATGGCCGAGTCAGTGGCAAACTATATGCTGGAAAACCAGGGACGCCGTATGGTGGTAATAGCCGGAGGCTGGCATGTGAATTATGGTTTTGGTATTCCGCGTCGAGTTCATCGTCGGCTGCCGCTGCCCTATGTTCTGGTCGGTGGCTATAACCTCGAAATTCCTGAAGAAAAACGTGCCCAGCTAATGAATGTGGAAATGCCAAAATTTCCGATGCGGGCAGTCGATTATCAGGTTTATCAGGAGTACGAAATTTTCAAAGCACGTGGTGTCAGGTTAGGTGTTGGTCTGGACGATCATGATGAGGAGGCTGGGATATTGATCACCAGTGTCGAGCCGGAGTCGGTGGCAGCGCAAGCCGGAATCAATAAGGGAGATCGCTTATTAAGCTTTGACGGTGAAATACTTGAGGAAAACTTCGACTTGATTTATTCGGTTAAGACCAGGCGTGCGGGGTACTCCGCAATGATCGAATTAAAGCGGGGAGATGAAAAGCTGGAAGTGAAAGTAAATTTTTATCCGTGATTAATTAAGTCGGATAGCTCGCGTTCGAGAATATCCGGGTCGCCGACGTTTAGTTCCATCAGGCGTCTTAGGTGTGAAATACTGTCTATATCGATATGTTCGCAGGCTAATCCGATATGATCGTTTTCAATATGAGCTACCGAAGCATCCATTAGAATCGAGACTTCTGATGAGTCGAGGATAATTTTAACCTGAAATCGATCCCCCAGTGCGGCGCTCCAATGTTTCGGAGCGGTGGTCAAAACGCCCTTTAATGAAATGTCGATGAGTTCGCAGGACCAATTTCCATCGTCGCTATTAATCTGAATTTTCGACTGAAAAGGAACGCGTGAGAATTTACGCTTATTCTCCGTATCGGCTTCATTGCTCATTTAGGAATCCAGACTTGGTCGGTTAATATCTATTCTAGTCGTTAAATTGATGCCTTGTCGAATTTTATCAGAGTGCAAATAACTGAGTAATATTCAGTATCCTATTATCGTTACAAATAAAATCCCTTACGAGTACCGCGATCAAACCATTTCAGCAGTACCGAATCGATAGCGCTGTCTAAAGCAAAACCAAGTTTTTGCGGCAGCGATTTTTTCTCCTCGTATTTCACTTCGAATACATCGGATGCTTCGCAGGCTTTGACTATGTATTCGTCGCTGGTTTTTAATTCGTCGACTAACGATTTTTCAATCGCGCGCTGGCCGAACCATATTTCGCCTGTGGCGACTTCAGCAATATCCAGCTGCGGTCGATGTTGTGAAACAAAATCTTTGAATAAAACATGGATGTCCTGAATATCATCGGTGAATTTTTCGCGCCCTTCGTCGGTATTTTCACCAAACATGGTTAAGGTTCGTTTGTATTCCCCGGCGGTGATCATTTCAAAATCGATTTCATTCTTTTTCAGTAATCGATGGAAATTCGGTATCTGTGCGATCACGCCAATCGAGCCGATGATGGCGAAAGGCGCGGCCAGTAATTTGCTGGCGACGCAGGCCATCATATAACCGCCACTGGCGGCAACCTTGTCGACGCAAACGGTCAGGTTAATGCCATGGTCTCTAATCCGTTGTAGCTGTGACGACGCCAGACCGTAAGCGTGAACCATTCCACCGCCGCTTTCGAGGCGTATTAAAACTTCATCCTGCGATTCAGCCAGTGATAACACGGCGGTGATTTCCCTACGCAGGCTGGAAACCGCAGAGGCCTTCATGTCACCGTGAAAATCCAGAATGTATAACCTTGGTTTACGCTCAGGCTCGGCCTGTTTATCGTCTTTAGTGACTTTTTTGAGCGCTTTCTTTATAGATTTGATATTGGCCTTATGTTCAGCTTTTTCCGCCTTATGGCGCTGCTTGGCCTCTATTTTATACGCCTCTGGCTCAATCACCGTCTGGCTTAGAGCATCGCGCAAGCCGTCGATTTCGTCGTTTATTTTGGTGACCTCGATGTGACCATCCGGGGTCTTACGGCTGCGCATCCCGGCTGCGACTGAGCCAATGACTACAATTAATATAGCGACCACGATGGTCAACGCCTTGAGCGCAAATAGTCCGTAATCGAAAAAGAATTCTGCCATGGTTGTAAAGTCAGTCGGTAATTAAGGAATGCGCATGATACGCCGCTGTCGGCAGGAATGAAATATTTGTGCGCTGTCTTCTTCATGCACAAAAAAGGGCGGAAATAATTCCGCCCTTTCTGGTTTTTACAGCGACTAAAGATTAACCAAACTGGTTCATGGTATTGTCTTTACCCGAGGCTTTCAGTGCCTGTGCACCTGAGAAGTACTCTTTATGATCGTCACCCATGTCGGAGCCAGCCATGTTCTGGTGTTTCACACAGGCAACGCCCTGGCGAATTTCCTGACGCTGGACTTGCTTGACGTAACCGAGCATACCTTCATCACCGAAGTAATCACGAGACAGTGTGTCGGTAGACAGTGCGGCCGTGTGGTAAGTCGGCAGGGTGATCAGGTGATGGAAAACGCCTGCAACTTTTGCGGCATCAGCCTGGAAAGAACGGATACGATCATCAGCAGTGGTTGCCAGTTCGGTATCATCGTAGTCAACGCTCATTAAGCCGTCGCGGTCGTAGGCAGATACATCCTTGCCTTCTTCGCTCCATGCGTCGAATACCTGTTGACGAAAGTTTAACGTCCAGTTGAATGATGGGCTGTTGTTATAAAGCAGCTTGGCATTTGGGATGACTTCGCGAATGCTATCAACCATGCCGCCGATTTGCGCCAGATGGGGTTTCTCGGTTTCGATCCAGAGCATGTCTGCACCGTTACGCAATGCGGTAATGCCGTCGAGTACACAACGTGCTTCGCCGCTACCTTCCTGGAACTGAAATAAACCGTTTGGCATGCGAACCGGCTTGACCAGTTTGCCATCCTGCTTGAGCACGATATCGCCATTAGCTACGTCATCGGCAGAGTCGACCGGGGTAGTTTTAAGGAATGCATTGTATTGCGAAGCCAGATCGCCTTCAGCTGCGGATACTGGGATTTTCTGTGTTAAGCCTGCGCCGAGAGAGTCGGTACGAGCAACGATGACGGCATCTTCGACACCGAGTTCGAGGAAAGCGTATCGAACGGCGTTAATCTTGGCGATGAAGTCTTCGTGCGGCACGGTTACCTTGCCGTCCTGGTGACCACATTGCTTGACGTCAGATACCTGATTTTCGATCTGGATGCAGCAGGCACCGGCTTCGATGATTTTCTTCGCCAGCAGATAAGTCGCTTCTTCGTTACCGAATCCAGCGTCGATGTCGGCAATAATTGGCACAACATGCGTTTCGTGGGTATCAATCTGATTCTGGATACCTTTTTCCTTTACGCTATCACCCGCTTCACGCGCGGCATCGAGTTCGCGGAATAAGCCGCCGAGTTCACGGGCATCGGCCTGACGCAGGTAAGTGTAAATTTCTGCGATGAGTTCCGGCACGGTAGTTTTTTCATGCATCGACTGGTCGGGCAGGGGGCCAAACTCAGAACGTAACGCGGCTATCATCCATCCCGACAGATAAATGTAAGATCCTTTGGTGGTCTTCTGGTATTTTTTGATCGCAATCATTTTCTGTTGCGCGATAAAACCATGCCAGCAACCCAGAGACTGGGTGTATTTAGACGAGTCACCGTCGTAGGCTTCCATGTCCTCACGCATGATTTTGGCGGTATATTTAGCCACGTCGATACCCGTTTGGAAACGGTTTTGCGTGCGCATGCGAGCAACCGATTCTGGATTAATGGCGCTCCAGCTATCGCCCTGTGCAGCGCACAGAGTGGTCATGTCGTCGATGTCCTGAGTGTATTGCGTCATGGCTAACCTTTCGAGTTAAGTGAGTAAGGAGTGCTGACCGCTATGTTAGGGCCTGGCAATGCATAAATGAAATAAATGGCGTTTATATTTACTATTCACCAAACTAATATTACGAGTTCACGATTCAATTGGTATACCAGATACAGTAAAATAGGTTCCTGGCCTGTTTAAGATGAGAAAAGTATGAATGATGACGTTGCCATTGAGTTTTTTCCGGGCAAGGCTCAGTTAATTCCAGTGGCGTTTAATATAGCGCTGGCACCCGTATTACTTTACCTGCTAAGGCTATGGCCGTGGCCACCGACAACCCTGCATCTCGGGGTGTTTTTTATTACCACTATCATGGCTTTCCGATTCGTGAAATCTCGTTTAGCCAGGCCAAAGTTAGTGTTTGATAGCAACGGTATTCATTTTGGTAAGAGTTTTGCCGCTGCCGATATCCGAGGTGTCAAACCTTATATGCGTGCTTTGAAGGTATGGGTAGAAAAAGATAATAAAGTGTCAGAAAAAGTGATAAACCTCTGGTGGGCGAGTAAAGAAGATATGCAGGCTATTTTTACGCTGGCATCGCAGCGCTATAAGTTGATGGATTGAGGTTTATGGGTCTGGATGCTATCTGACAGTTTTGATTCCTGAGAATTGTGGTGAGAACAGACTGCAACATTAAGTTAATATTCGTGTCTGTAACGTATTAGAATAATTTTTTGTGTTACATAATCAGCTGTTATGCAGCAAATGGAGCTTACGTGAATATACACGCCAGTTTTTATAATCACCTTGGCACATTAAGCAGTGATAATGAACTACAGACTGCATATGGTCACTACAAAGACTCTAGTTTTGAGCTTAATGGAAGGCTTAAGTCTGGGCTACCACTTGGAGAACTGCGGGAGTTAAATTCTCTGCTACAAAGAATTATTTGTGCTAAGCCTAATTC
>JAUVCH010000173.1 GCA_030595795.1 Gammaproteobacteria bacterium | reverse complement strand
CGAGATTAATCCACCCAGCCCCATCAAACCCATACCAGCAATTTGTTCGAACTGTTCCAGACCTTGTTCAGCACCAGCCACTTTCCGTTTAACACCATAACCACCTGACCACGCCAGACCGGTAATGTGCATTAACTGGCCAATGCCATAAATGCCTGGTTGCCATCTTGCGGCACGCCCGCTGACTTTTCTGAAGCCTAGTTGTGGTAGTAGAAGATAAGTCACACCCATAAACGCCAGGGTTATACCGACGATAGAACCGTGATAATGCGCCGGTATGGTGACGTTACTTCCTGTGATCAAAAAGCCGATGAAACCGCCAACACCAAATAGTAAAATCGAATAGAGTAATGCGTTTCTCTCTACTTCGAAGCCCGGAGTAGCACGCCATTTTTCGATAATCGATAAAGTGATTGCCAGGCCAATGGGGAGAGCACCGAGTGCGCCACCATACTTCATTAATTGTGTAAACCAGAACAGGTGGTCGCCCGAGCTGACGTCGAATGCCAGGTAAATAATCGGTGCGACCGATATTGGCGACAAACCTAACACAAACAATGCCAGTACCACGCGGGGCGATAAGCGCAGCTTCGCACCGCTGACTGTAGCGAGCCATAACCAGGCCACCAGCATCAGTTGAGTATGACTGAACTGGATGAGGTGACCACTGCCCCAGAATAGACGATCATAATAGGCCTGTCCCTGGAACCCTTCATTGATTCCGAGGTAGGACAGAATGAAAGCTCCCAACGCGAATAAAGAAGCCAGCACGGCAACAAACAGGCCGAAGCGTAGGACGCTTTCGCCGCTGGTTTTATTGTCACTGTTCGCGGTAGTGAGGACGGTGCGCAGTACTAACAGACCAAAGCCTAGCCCGAAGATACTCAGACCTATAAAAAAGGCGGTATTTTGTAATACAGGCACATAGTTGTTCATCAGTGGGCGGCCTTCGCCGGTAAAAGGGGACAGAGTAATAATTAACGTCCCCAGGGTCGCCAGTGAAAGGGCTGCCCACCCACATTTCAGACAGCTTTTTGAGCTGTTATAACTCCAGAATACACCAGCAAAAGCGAGAAACCAGACCAGAACAGTTAAATCGACATGAACCACTAAAGCGGTATGGAAAAAATCAACCCAGGGGATAACGTCCTGAAAGAAAGGCGTGCGAGACAATACGATCAAAATAGTGAACAGTCCGCCGATAACCAGCGCAGCAAGGCCTAGAAACAACCAACCAGTGGTGAGACGTTGGGCATTATTGTCGGGTATCGGTAGTGTAAAATAATTTGTTATCATCGCGTTATATACAATCCAGTATTTAGATTAAACTGATAGCCAAACCAAAGAGACTTTACCGTGAGCACAACGAATTATGCTTCTTCTAAAAGTTCGACTATGACCTACACCGAGCAAACTATACCAGCTCCGGAGCTTGAGTCGAATGATCCCATGGTGGGGTTTTTTGCGATAGGTTTGGCGATTAATATTATTTTGATTACTGCCTATTTTATCTGGGCTTACCGACAATGGGGAAAGTCGAATAAGAAAGATGAGTAGCCAGTGTGAATTAGTGAGCAATCTAGATTGCGCCTGAAAAATAAGTTTTGATTTTCTTATATTGCGAGAAAATTGTTGCCGCGTAATGGGGCTGCGAAAAGCTTGCCACCAGCCTGCCTAATGGGTCTACCAGAAAAATTGCACTGGTGTGAGCCACCAGATACTGACCAGGTGCAGATTCGGCTTCAATGATGTAACCCGCACCGAATTGTTTAGTCAAACCGTCGATGACTAATTTATCCGCAGTGGCACCGATAAAATTTTTATTAAAATAACGAACGTAGCGACCAAGTTCTTCGGCACTATCGCGTCTGGGATCAACCGATATAAACATTACCTCTAAATCAGCGGGAATTTTACCTTCCTCGTCTTTGATTAAATTATAAACCGAATTCAGTTCGTGTAGTGTGGTTGGGCAGACGTCTGGGCAGGAGAGATAGCCAAAAAAAACGAAACTCCATTTACCCTGAAAACTCTGTTCATTCATGGATTCCCCAGCCTGAGTTGTGAGCTCGAAAGGCTGTAGTTGGCGATATTCCTGTCGGAGTACGCCCATTAGTTCGTTTGGTGGCGCGGAAGGCTTCAGCAGAATATAAGTGACTAACATGACCAGCAGGAAGAACCCGCCGAGTATTACAGTGCCGATGGGTATAAACTGACGGTTCGTCATGCTTCCCCGATCAGGGCGTATCGATATGTTTGTAGCGAATGATATGTTCGGTGATAACGCCCGGCTTTATCAGGTCTAGCGAGCCGTCGGCCAGTTTGATTGTACAGGGTGCTAGCGAGCCACACTCGAACACGATACGGTCTTCCAGGTAACCATACCTTTCGATGTGAACGGTCGCTTTTTCGGCCAGATGCCCAAATTCGCCTTTAAGGTAGGCGCTGCCAGACGTCTGCTTTTTCGCCGCTTGAAAGATCTGGGTAATCACCTCTGGCGCTACGCTGGTAGCGTAAGGGTAAGGCACAAAAAGCATGGCAATCCATCGCTCAGGAAAAAATTTGATATAAATATTATTACGCGTTGTTTCCGATGGGCTGCCGTTGTTGCCTTCTCTGGAAAAATGCCCGGAAAGACTGCCCTCGCTGCCGAAAAGTGGTGCAGATTGGCTAATGCCGGGAAAAGTAATTATTGTGACTAGCACACATACCAGAGTAGTTTTAATAATGGGTATTCTCATTTTTTAACTCGACCTAATAGTTTGTTTTTCGCCTTTCGGATTAAATAAGACATGGTTGGTTCATCGATCTGGTCATGGGTGATAAAATTTTCCTCTTTGTGCAGTTTTGAATCGTGCGTAGCGAAGTGAGTCTGGAACCAGTCGTTCAGTGTTTGTTTAAATTGATTGCTGTCCAGCTCGATAGTTTTTTCAAACAGTTCGACTATATCGCCGATATCATCGAGTAACTTCAGGTGATCGGCTTTATGTTCTTCATAATGAACATAGTCACGTTTTTCCATCATCTGTTCTTCGAGCGCGAAATGCGCCGAGATACTGCCATAAATATCCCCCAGGCCATCGATGACTAACTGTCTGTCCGACTGGTCGTCAATCAACGCGTAGATACCGTTGATCTGATCTATCAATTGTTCGTGCTCGTAATCAATACCACTGATTCCAGTGCAATATTCTTCTCGCCACTCGATTAATGCCATCGACAGATTCCGTACTGGGTTATAGAAAATCAGACTGGCCCAATCTAGCAGGTTCGGTTAGTTACTCACTTGATGAAAGTCAACGATCTAACCGGTTTGTGATTGATCGTATCGAATTATGATTCCCTGAAATAAATTGACTTATATCAATTAATTGCCGAGGTATGTCCGCTAGGCTGGGTTCACTCCAAATTGTGCCTGTCATGAGGCTGACTTAAACAATAACCATAGTGAGGTTTGCCATGTCCGAACAAAACGATCTGCCTAAAGATGAACGTATTCCTTTTTTTCAAAGAATGCTCGATAACCCTTTCCTACTACTGTTTATAGGTGTCGTGATGCCTACTGTTTTCTACATCATGTGGGGCATTATGGAAATTGCCACTATTCCAGTCGCGCCATAAAATCATTCGGGAGAATATCTAATGAGTTCATTTTTACCCCCTTCGGAGCGTATTTGGTGGAAGGAGCCGGTTGGAAAGCAGGAGATAATTTGGATTGGCATTGCGCTAATCTGGTGTTTGATCATGTTCTTCATGATGCCTTACTGGCATATCTACGGAAAACAAAACCTTTCTAACGAAGCCTACCAAACCACGGCGCCGCAGTTTCAGGCCAAAGTCGATGCCATGGTCGAAAAATATAAGGTTGGCGAAGAAGCTGGCATTCCGATTGTGCGACCACCCGCAGGCAGCGATATCTACATGCTCGGCAGGCTCTGGCAGTGGTATCCGATATTTGAACTGGAGAAAGACCAGTCGTATCGGGTTCATCTTTCCTCGATGGACTGGCAGCACGGCTTCTCGTTGCAACCGGTCAACATCAATCTGCAAATCGTTCCCGGCTATGAAATGGTGGTGACCATGACTCCCGATCAGGCCGGTGAATATACCGTTATATGTAACGAGTATTGCGGCATCGGTCACCATACCATGCTCGGCAAAATCTACGTGAAGGAGAATTAAAATGGCACAGTTCAGAGTTTGCCCGGATTCGGGCTTCTATTTTGACAAGTCTGCTGAAAGCCTGATGAAGGTAAATGCGGTTGCCGGAGTTGTTTGTTTGCTCATTGCTGGTATTTTGGCGCTCGGTGTTATTTTAACCCGCTGGCAGGAAGTACATTTGCTGCCAGCTGATCTGTTTTATCAGGTGCTGACCGCGCACGGTATCAATGCGCTGCTTTTCTGGATGATCTTCTTCGAGATAGCGATTATGTATTTTGCCTCATCGACGCTATTACGAACTCGTCTGGCCGCACCGAATTGGGCCTGGGCAGGTTTTGCCCTGATGATTATTGGCGCGGTGATGAACAATGTCGCGGTATTACAGGGTAACTCCAGCGTGATGATGACGTCATACGCACCCATGCAGGCAGCCCCTCATTTCTACCTGGGATTGATACTGTTTGCGGTGGGTGCGCTCATCGGCTGTTTCGTCTTCCTCGGAACGCTGGTAATCGCCAAAGATAACCGCACTTACGAGGGTTCGATTCCCCTGGTGACCTTCGGTGCTTTAACGGCCTGCATTATTGCGGTCTTCACCATTGCCTCGGGCGCGATCATATTGGTGCCGACCTTC
>JAUVCH010000105.1 GCA_030595795.1 Gammaproteobacteria bacterium | reverse complement strand
GCCTCGCCTGGTCGGGCGGTTACAACGTTCAGCGAAAATCCACTGGTGCAGAACAGGGGTTTGAGCAGGTCGCGGGTATGGGCTTGATGGGGCTCGGTGGTTTGATATCGATTGTAGGCGGTGTTATTTTTCTGGTAGTTGTTTATCGGGCGATGAAGCCTGAAAAGTGAACCCTGTAATACCCAACTTACTCCACCCCTTTGCCGATCAAGAAACTGCTGTATTGTTTGTCGATACCATTAATATGGTTAATTAACCACTCGCGCAAAAATACGGTCGCTTTTTTCATCGCCGTATCCGGATTCTGTTGATATTCAGCCAATACGCTTTCTACTTTAGCGATCATTTCCTCGTGCTGTAGTTTGTGTGGCTCGTAATCGGGGTAACCATGCTGTTCCATCAACGCTTCTTCATAGGTGAAGTGGGTCTTGGTATAGTCAACCAGTGCATCCATGGCCTCGTGCTCGAACTGTTTACCAGTCGAAAAGTAGACCGCTGTTTGCAAGTTATTAATCAAATTCAGGAGCTTCCTGTGCTGCTTGTCGATTGACTCGATACCGACACTGTATTCGTCCTTCCATTCCACATACTGTCTGGCTGTCAATTTCCGGTGTATCAATGGTATCAATAACAGGATTGCAATTAATAGCCAGGTGAGGGGACTACCGGGACCTGCCAGAAGACCCAGGATCGCCGCGACAATGAGGCTAAGAATAAGTAGCGCTACTCCAAACATACGGGCATTATGATTCATAGATAGCATCTCAAGATTACAGATTAACCAACATTAAGAATTTTATCCGACCCTTCTACGGTTTGTGGTTGACATAAATCAATTACAGCAAGCCACCCTCAATTAATAATGGTGCCGCTCACTCGATAATGCTTTGAGTTAAAGAAAGTACGAAAATACAGTAGTTACTACAGGTACTATTTATGAATAAAGGCTTCGTTTCACTGGTAGGTGCCGGTCCTGGTGATGCCGATCTAATGACCATCAAGGCACTGCGCCTGTTAAAGGAAGCGGATGTCGTGGTTTACGATCGGCTGGTGAGTGCCGAAATTCTTAATCTCATCCCTCAGGGCATTACTCGCATCTCGGTCGGTAAAGCTGCGGGTAATCACTGCGTACCGCAAGATGAGATCAATCAAACCCTGGTCGTGCTGGCACAGTCAGGTCGACGGGTGGTTCGACTGAAAGGCGGAGATCCTTATATTTTCGGCCGGGGTGGCGAAGAAGCGTTAGTACTCAAAAAGCATAACATCGATTTCGAGGTTGTCCCCGGAGTTACCGCCGCAGCGGGTTGCAGTGCTTACGCCGGAATCCCACTGACTCATCGAGGTACAAGCCACGGCGTACGTTTTATTGCCGGACATTTTCATAATGATGAAGAACTGGATATTAACTGGGACAAAATTGCCGACCCCGACTGTACGTTGGTGATTTATATGGGGCTGGCGAATTTGCAAACAATTAGTGACGAACTGGTGAAAGCCGGTCTGGCTGCCACGACGCCCGCCGCTGCGATTCACAGTGCAACCACGCTAGAACAGGATAAAGTCATTTCTACCTTATCCGAGTTACCGGGAGCAGTGACTAAGGCCGAACTGAAGTCACCGGTAATCATAATTATCGGTATGGTAGTAGCGCTAAACAACAAACTCGACTGGTTTCAATCTCAGTGCGAAACCAACGAATGGGAAACGGAGTATGACGGCTTTGATATGGTCAGCACTATATCGCATTGAACTAGTGTTCATGGTTAGTTTCATACTATCCGCTTCAGTTTACGCAGGTGGCGCAATTACTGCTGGCCGTCAGCAGGAACTACGTAACCTCCTGATCCAGGACTGCGGTTCCTGCCATGGACTGAAGATGAAAGGCGGGCTAGGACCAGCACTACTGCCATCAGCCTTACGCAACAAACCAGCCGAAATGATTAAAGCAACCATCCTCGACGGCCGGCCCGGAACCGCAATGCCAGCCTGGCGAAACCTGATATCTCCCACAGAAGCCCAATGGTTGGCTTCGTTATTATTACAGGGGGAGACGCAATGAATGGTTTACGTTACTGTTTCCTGGCTTTGTTCCTGTTCCAGGTTACCGCTCATTCACGGGGTACCGGTGATATGGGCGTGTTGATCGAAAGGGGCAGTGGCAGTGTGCAAATTATCGAAACTAGCGGAAACACCAGCCTCGGCCGTGTCGAAGGCCTCGGTGACTTATCACACGCCTCGGTAGTTTATTCGCGAGATGAACGCTTCGCCTATGTTTTTGGCCGCGATGGCGGCCTCACCAAGGTGGATATCTTAAACGCTGAAATCACCGCGCGGACATTGCAATCGGGTAACAGCATTGGTGGTGCGATATCGCAGGATGGTCGACTAGTTGCCGTTTCGAACTATAAGCCTGGTGGGGTGAAGGTATTTAACGCCGACACGCTTGAGCTAGTTGCCGACGTTCCAGCTAGTTTTAACGGTGGCGATCTACGCTCAAAAGTCATCGGGCTGGTCGATGCGCCAGATCAGAAGTTCGTCTTCGCTTTATGGGATGCGGGTGAAATCTGGGTGCTGGATATGGCCGACTGGGCTCAACCCAAAATCGAAAAATACCGAAATATAGGTCGCAACCCCTACGATGCATTAATCACCCCCGACGGGCGCTATTACATCGCCGGCCTGTTTGGCGAAGACGGCATGGCGCTACTGGATTTATGGAACCCATCGGCTGGTGTAAAACGAATTCTACCCGATTACGGTAAGGGGGAGCAAAAATTACCGGTATATAAAATGCCACACCTGGAAGGTTGGGCAGTCGCCGGAGATCTGGCTTTCGTACCTGCAGTTGGTCACCACGAGGTGCTGGTAATCAATATGCGTACCTGGCAGGAAGCCGGGCGTATCAAGGTGCATGGCCAACCGATATTCGTAATGGCCCGCCCGGATGGTAGACAGGTTTGGGTCAATTTTGCGCTACCTGATAACGATACTATCCAGATTATCGACACCCAGAGTTTATCGATAGTCAAACAACTCAAACCCGGCAAGGGCGTGCTACACATGGAGTTCGAACCGCGCGGCGAAGAAGTCTGGCTCTCGGTACGTGACGAAGACCGGGTCGAAGTCTATGACACACAGACATTTAAGCGTAAAGCGTTTATGCCTGCGACAAAGCCAAGCGGCATTTTCTTTACCGCACGCGCACATCGGATCGGTCTATGAGACAGTATTCCCGAATCGAGAAACGTCTGCTGAATGACTTTCAGCATGGCCTACCTCTGTCATCGACACCGTTTGCTGACATAGCCAGTGAATTGGGCGTGTATGAAACTACCGTGCTAGAAAACCTGCAGCGCCTGCAAACCGAGGGCGCTATCAGTCGCGTCGGTGCGGTATTCCGACCTAATCGCGTCGGCGTCAGCACCCTGGCGGCTATGGCCGTACCTGAGGACAGGCTGGAATCGGTCGCTTCCATTGTGAACGATTTTGCCGAGGTGAATCATAACTACGAACGAGACCATCGCTTTAATCTGTGGTTTGTCGCAGTAGCTGCCGATGAAGAAAGCCTGCAAGCGACATTGAAAGAGATAGAAGACTGTGCCGGATTTAAGGTCATGGATTTACCCATGGAAGAAGATTATTTCATCGATCTGGGGTTTAAAATACCATGGACATGAGAGTAATCGACTCAGGATTTGAAAAATCCCTGATCGAAGTGATTAGCCGAGGACTTCCTTTGGTAAGTCGCCCCTATGAAGCGATTGCAAAGCAACTAGGCTGTAGCGAAGCAAAAGTCATCGAGGGGATTCAACGAATCATTCAACGCGGCGATGTTAAACGTTTCGGCGTCGTCGTTCGTCACCGCGAACTGGGCTATCGGGCTAACGGTATGGTGGTATGGGATATTCCAGATGACCGCATCGAAGAATTAGGTCATTGTATTGGGCGTTACGATTTTGTTACCCTGTGCTACCAGCGCCCAAGACATCAACCCGACTGGCCCTACAACCTCTTCAGCATGATTCATGGTCGCGATAAGTCCGATGTCCGCAAACAGGTTGAACTGATAATCGAGCAATGCGAGCTACAACAAATTTGCTACGAGATTCTCTTCAGCGGACGTTGCTTCAAACAACGCGGTGCAATCTATAGCCAAACAATTGATGCGATCCCCCAACCACGAGTAGTTGCCAATGGATGAGCTAAGTCGCCGATTGATCAATCATTATCAGGGTGGTATTCCGATAGTAGAGCGCCCCTTTGCGAGTATGGCCGCCTATCTTGGCTACGATGAAGACAGCCTGATTTCGACCATAAATAGCCTCCTGGATGAAGGACTATTGAGTCGTTTTGGCCCGATGTATAACTCATCCTGCATGGGCGGTGGACTGACACTGTCGGCGATGTCGGTTCCCGAAGAACGCTACGACCGAATTGCTGGACTGGTTAATAGCCTGCCTGAAATCGCACATAACTACCGACGCGAGCACGAGTTAAATATGTGGTTTGTTATCGCTACCGAAACTCCGGAAGGAATACCTGAAGCGATAGAATCAATAGAGCGGCTGACAGGAATACCGGTTTACAATTTCCCCAAAACGCGGGAGTTCTATCTAGGGCTCTGGTTGGTACTCGATCAACAAGGTAATATTACTACTCGTTCAATCGATGTCCCGGTACATAATAATGAAACGATTATCGATGAGTTAGATCGAAAAATAATTCGTGCCACCCAACGGGGCTTGCCTCTAGTTCGATCACCATACTCAAAAATTGCCGCGCAGTGTGATTGCGACACAGAAACGGTAATGGCCAGATTTCACCGAATGCTAGGTAATGGTGTAGTAAGACGCATCGGCGCTGTTCCAAATCACTACCGGTTAGGACTGCGAAGCAACGGCATGTCTGTATGGAACATTAGCGACGATCGCCTGAACATTCTTGGTGATAAAATTGGCAAGCTGGACTTTATCAGCCATTGTTATGGACGCCCGCGCCATTTACCACTATGGCCCTATAATTTGTTTGCTATGGTACACGGACATAACTCAGAAGAAGTGAACCATAAAGTTAATCAAATTGCTGATCTCGTTGGTGCTGACTGTAATCAGCAAGATGTGTTGTTCAGCAGTAGAATATTAAAAAAATCAGGACTGAGACTGGTGGCATAACTATGTTTCGTTTAAGTCGATATTTGCATGCACTTAACAAGGGGGCCAGCGTCGCTCCAAAACCAAAATCGGTGATGATGGGCAGTGGCCCGGTGGTGATCTGGAACCTGATTCGTCGCTGCAACCTGGCCTGTAAACACTGTTACGCGACATCTGCTGATACCGATTTCCCCGGTGAGCTTAGTACCGAGCAAGTCTTCGAAGTAATGGACGACCTCAAATCATTCGGCGTCTCGGTTCTCATACTGTCGGGCGGCGAACCCCTCATGCGTCCCGACATTTTCGAGATATCACGACATGCCAAAGCTATGGGGTTTTATATTGGCCTGTCAACTAATGGCACGATGATAACCGAAGATAATATCGCCGAAATAGTCGACATTGGTTACGACTACGTTGGCATTAGCCTGGATGGTATGCGCGAAACACACGATTACTTTCGCCGAAAGCAAGGAGCTTTTGATGAATCGATGCGAGGTATCGGCTTATGTCGTGACGCCGGTCTCAAGGTTGGCCTACGCTTCACTTTAACCCAGGACAATGCCGCCGAATTACCTGACCTGTTACAGCTGATGGCCGACGAAGATATCGACAAGTTTTACCTCTCACATCTGAATTACGCAGGGCGCGGTAATCGCAACCGAACCAGCGACCTGCATTATCAGATGACTCGTGAAGCGATGGATTTGTTATTCGAGACCTGCTGGCAGGATGTAAGGGCTGGCCGTAGACGCGAATTCGTTACGGGAAACAACGATGCAGACGGGGTATACCTGCTGCACTGGGCAAGCCGTTATATGCCCGAACACGTCGAAGCACTACGCAGGCAATTACTGCGTTGGGGGGGCAATGCATCGGGAATTAATATCGCCAACATCGATAACCTGGGCGAGGTACATCCCGATACCATGTGGTGGGATTATGGTATCGGCAGCGTCAAGCAACGACCATTCTCAGAGATATGGCAGGATACCTCAGACCCGTTAATGGCGGGTTTAAAGGCTGAAAAACGACCACTCGAAGGTCGCTGCGCGCAGTGCCAGCATCTGGCTATCTGCGGTGGTAATTCGAGGACCCGGGCCTGGCAACTTACCGGTAACGCCTGGGCAGAGGATCCTGGCTGCTATTTAAGTGATGAAGAAATCGGTGTGACTGACATGCCGGATAAAATCAAAATAACACCTTACCGGCGTAACCAAAAAACCCAGCAAACAGTCGATGTAAGTAGACTAGAGGCCCCCTAACTTGAACCAATAGAATGTAGTGCTTCACGGTCATGGATAGTGACCTTGCGGCCGTTAATTGTCAGAATCTCCAGTTCATGCAAGTTTTTCAAAATGCGCGAAAAAGTTTCAGGCTTTACCGATAATTTCGAGGCAATAACACTCTTGGCTATATTCAATTCAAAACAATTATCGTCTTCAGGCACATGTCGTAATAAATAGGCA
The DNA here is from genome assembly GCA_030595795.1 of Gammaproteobacteria bacterium. Classification (GTDB taxonomy): domain Bacteria; phylum Pseudomonadota; class Gammaproteobacteria. The sequence goes on along the minus strand of JAUVCH010000105.1, from coordinate 7,123 downwards.
ACAATGCGCACTGTGCCTGTGTTTAGGCTAAGCGTATCGATTTCGTTAATTAGGCCGCGCAAACGAAAGCTCATTTTTCCCATCAGCAAAAAGCAGGTATCAATCGACTCCTTCAGCATCGATTTAAAATATTTGCAGTTAATCCCAATCACCTTACAGCTAGTCAATGCTGTCGCATTAACAGGATAATGCGGGTGATCCATAAACATTAATGCCTCGGCGAAGGTCTGACCTGGCTCTATGATTTCGACTACCTTTTCTTTGCCTTCGGCGGATACCCGGAAAAGCTTTATTCTTCCGGAAACAACCAGATAAAAGCTGACTACATCATCCCCCTGGAAGAATAGAGACTCACCTTCTACCAGCTCGGTCATATGCGAAGTCTGGCAAACTAGATGCAATTGATCGTCTGATAGCCCCGAAAATAAATGGGACTTTTTTAGCTCATCACGAGTTGTGTTTGATTCCAAATCTATATCCGTCTATTTCTCTTGTGGTTCGTTCAGCTCAATCACATAACCGTTCGGGTCTTTGATAAAGGCGATGACTCGAGTGCCGGCATTCATCGGCCCGGCTTCGCGCACAAATTCGACGCCTTCGGATTTCAGATATTCGGCTGTGGCGTATACGTCGGAGACTTTCAGTGCAAAATGACCCCAGGCGTTGCCCATATCGTATGGCTCAGCCTGATCCCAGTTGTAAGTCATCTCGATGGTTGTGCCATCGTCTTCGCCCTGATAGCCGACAAAGGTATTGGTGAACCGGCCATCGGGATATTCGTTCTGGCGCAAGATTTTCATACCCAGAATACGCGTGTAAAAATCGATGGTTTTTTCATGATCGAACACACGAATCATGGTGTGGTCGAGTCGAAAATCGGGTTTTGCTACTGCTTCGCTCACATTGAGTACCTCATTTATCTAGTAAGTCCTGGTCGTATCGCATTAGCAACCAGTTCCTGAAATTTTCGGACACTGGTTTCCCAATGCGGGGATAACACACCACCCTGTTCGGCCAGTGGTGAATGCCGACCTTTTTGCAAGCGCTCGCACATTTCATGATCTTCGAGATGCACACTATGCCAGAGATCGTGGAGCGCCTGAATTTGAGCGTCACTATAGCTGGCATCCTTGTGCAGGTAAATAACACGGCGTTGTAATGTAGTTTCCGCATCGATTGGCGTATTCAAATGTACGCCAACCTGATCGGGCTGATAAGTACCCATAACGAAGTTAGGAAACAACGTCAAATATTTTGAAGTAACACCAAGGGTGTCGGGGCCTGCAGCGGCCATTTGCTCTTCAGTGAGGTCGACCGCGCTACCAAGACAGTCACCTTCGATTACCGCGTAATGATCTTCTAGCGGTTGATCCGTAGTCTTATTATGCACAAATTGCACATGATAAGGCTCGATGAAATTTTCCATCAACAGCTTCCAGTTGCACTTTACGACACCCAAATCGATCGTTGTGACTGGACGATATTGCGTCACGTCGTTATCGCCGAGCGCTACTTTCAACGGCGCGATAAAACTCTCGAAAGATTGTGGATTTTCATCCAGATTGACAAAGATCCAGTCATGCCACACTTCGACATTAACCTGCATTAAACCATTATCGTCAAAGCTGAAATTCGATGGGATCTCTTTGGCGCCACCGCCGAAATACGGCGCATTTTTCAGCTTGCCGCAGAGGTCGTAACTCCAGCTATGATAAGGGCAACGAATCAATTTGCCGCAATTGCTGGTTTTATCAACAATCTGCAAATTTCTGTGACGACACACATTGTGAAACGCGCCAACTTCCTGAGAGTCATTGCGGATCAAAAATAACGGCAGATCGCCGACGCTAATTGGTATCACATCGCCAGTTTTGGGAATTTCGTGGGCAAATCCGACAAATACCCAGCTTCGTGAAAATATTTGTCTATTTTCTAATTGATTGAAGGCTTCGCTAACGTAAGCTGTACCGGGTAAGCCATGCGAAAGACCGAATGGCTGATCGAATTGTTTAAATAAGGACGCATCCAAAACCTGTTTCATGAGTATAGATTCCGTAGAGCGATTGTAAGTGAAATGACTAGCGAGTAAATTATCACAGAATTTCCGCAACACGTAGTTATTTTAACCCATTATTACGTTTTCGTTAATTTTAGTTGATTGAAATGCCATTTTCATCAATAATTCGTCGATAAATACAGCTTTCAACCAATTATTATGCCATCTGACCCGTCGCTTTCCATCGCCAGCAGTAAATCTAAAGGTATAGATTCGCCAGTCGATGAGCTAAATCGCTCGATCATCAAGCTATTACAGGAAGATGGTCGCATGGCGTATAAAGACGTTGCGCGGGCCCTTAAAGTCTCCGAGGGCACGATTCGCAACCGCGTCCAATCGATGAAACAAAGCGGTCTGTTGAAAATTGTTGCACTCGCCGACCCGATGGCGATCCGTTATAAAGCCGACGCTATGGTCGGTATTAAGGTCGCTTCGCCCGCCTCTCCACGCGATGTTGCCGAGCGGTTGAGTCAATTTGCCGAAGTGGTATACGTGCTTTGGGTTTCGGGACGCTACGATCTGCTCATCGAAGTCGTCTGCGACTCGAGTGAATCGTTTCAAAAATTTCTGGAAGACCATTGCTTCGGCAGTGAAGATATCGATCAAATCGAAGTCATGACTGGCATCGAAATGTTCAAGAACCAATTCCTGCTTAAGCGGCAGGGCATTTAATAAGCCAATGAGGAGCATATTATGAGCAGCACATACTACGAAAGTTTCGCCGAAGCACTGCCTACCGCTGAGCGCATTGCTGAAGTCCGTAAAGAACTGGAAGACGCCGGTGTCGAATACGTCTTATCAAGCTGGATCGATTTGTTTGGCATCCCGAAAACCAAACCGGTTCCCATGAGTGATTTTGAATTGCTGTGCATGGGCAAAGGGCCGCAGTTCGCGGTGCACTCCATATCGTTTGTACCAGAATTATCGCCTGCCGACTCAGATCAGGTCATGGTACCGGATCTCGACGCGGTTTATATCTGCCCCTGGGACAATACTATGGCGATCATCTTCGCCGATTTATTCTGGGAAGATAAGCCTTATAACGTCTGCCCACGTCAAACCTTGAAACGCGTGATGCGTGATGCCGAAAAGGCAGGGTATGTTGGATACTGCGGAATCGAACCCGAATTTATCGCCATGCGTTACGATGAAAACGGACAACCGGTAAAAGCCATCGACGACGACCCTGCAAAAGGCGTTCGTCCTCGCCGTCAAGCTTTCGGTTATGACGTCGAATATTCGATCGATTCGATGCCATTTTTGAAAGACATGATCGACATCCTCGAAGACATGGGCTGGAATATACACGACGTAGTGGCCGAAGGTGCCTATTCTCAGTTCGAACTCGACTTTCATTACACGACCCTGCTGGAGATGGCCGATCGGCTGGTATTCCTGCGCATCCTTCTGAAAGAAATTGCCAAGCAACACGACATGTTCATCACCTTTATGCCAAAGCCGACCACGGGTGACTGGCGTTCGGGGGCACACATTAACTTCTCTTTGCAATCGGTCGATAATCCCGGCGTTAACCTGTTTGGTTCTGAAGAAAATGGTTGGTCGGACGAATCGCGTTACGCAGTGGGCGGCTTAATGCAACACTCCGAAGCAATTACCGCAATCGCCTGTCCTACGGTTAATTCTTACAACGGTCTTGTACCAAAAGTTGGCGGCTTTGAAGGCGGAACTGTGACCTGGGCGCCTACCAATATCACTTACGGGTTTAACAACCGTTCGGCTCAATTTCGTTTACCACAAAGTCGCTACTGCATCGAAAATCGTGCTGCGGATATGTGCATGAATGTTTATTTATCACTGAGCCTGACTATGGCCGCCATACTTGAAGGCATTGCTAATAAAGTGGATCCCGGTAAGCCAACTGACTTCGACCTCTACGAGATGAGTCCGGAGCAACTGAAGGAACACGGTATCCGCCGTTTACCGAGAAACCTGATGACCGCGACCGAAGCTTTACGTGCAGACGAGCTCGCCAAAGCAGTCATGGGCGAAACAATGCAAAAGTCGTACCTGGCCTATAAAGTTGACGAGTGGGAGCGTTATCACCAAACCGTGACCGACTGGGAAGTCCAGGAATACCTGCGTCTATTCTAATGGACTGCGAGGTCTATCATCTGACCGAGTTTGAGTTGCAATCGGGTGTTGTTATACCCGATTTGCAACTGGCTTATAAAACTTACGGCGAGTTAAACAGTGAAAAGAACAATGTCGTCGTGCTGCCGACGTTTTACACCGGCAGCCACGGGCGCAACGAAGGCTTTTTTGGCGAAGGTCGGGCAGTCGACCCAGCGCGCCATTTCATCGTTTCGGTCAATTTATTTGGCAACGGTATTTCGTCGTCACCGAGTAATACGCCTGCGCCATTTAACGGCTCACGGTTTCCAGATATCACCCTGTACGACAATATCCGCGCGCAACACCAATTGCTCACCACGGCGCTAGGCGTCGAGCAAATAGCATTGGTTACGGGCTGGTCGATGGCTGGTTGCCAGTCTTTTCAATGGGCTGCGCAGTATCCCGATAAGGTCAAAGCGATATTACCTTTTTGTGCCTCGGCAAAAACCGCTGAACATAATATTGTCTTTCTCGAAGGCGTTAAGGCGGCGCTTCAAGCTGACTCGATTTATGACAACGGCAATTATCAAACTCCGCCGACAAAGGGATTAAAAGCATTCGGTAGAATTTATGCAGGTTGGGCATTTTCGCAAACCTTTTACCGTAAGCAAATGTATAAACTCAAGGGTTTCGATACCGCAGAGGCTTTATTACAGGACTGGGAAGTAGATCATCTCGACTGGGATGCCAACGACCTGCTGTGCAAACTCAAGACCTGGCAACGCGGAGATATCAGTGACAACGAACTCTACAACGGCGACTTTAAAGCCGCCCTCGGCGCGATAAAGGCAAAAACAATCGTCATCGTCTGCGACGACGATTTATATTTTCGGGTCGAAGATAATCAGTTCGAAATCGAACACATTAAGAATGGAGAATTACGCGTATTCTCCTCACCCTGGGGTCACTGCGTGGCCTCACCCGGCAACAGCTCAGAATTTCAACAGTTCCTCGATAATGCTATCGAAGAACTACTTGGATAAACATCACCATACATCAAAACGAGGAAAACCAAATGACAGCACCTAGCGTATTTAGAATTGCCGATATTCAGGATCGAATCGACAACCTGCCGGAAAGCGGCACCTTTATTAAGCCCTTTGTCACAGCCGAAATCAGCACCAGCATGTGCGGTGGTATTAACGCACTGAATAAGATTTCGGTACCCTGGGATCTGACCTGCGACGAACTCATTTATTGCCTTCAAGGTACCTTCCGTCTGGTAGTCGATGAAGTCAACTACGAACTCAATCCGGGTGACCTAATGTTTGTGCCTAAGGACAACCATGTAATTTACGAATGCGATGACCGCTGTGTCATTTTCTACTCGGCTTATCCAGTAGACTGGAAACAGCGCGCTGGTATCACCCACGTGCCCGGCATCGATTCCGACGAAATGCCTGCACCGTATGAGCAATAGGTCTGTTAGCGACATTATTGAAACCTATTTGACGGGTTGGAAGCTCGGCGATGGTGAGCTCAGCTTGAGCGCCACCGCCGAGAATTTCTATTACGACGACCCAAACACCGGTCGCATACTACGCGATGATTTTGTCGAGTTCGTGAACGACTTCAAAAGCGCTGCGGTCGAAATGGGCGCAGAGAAAGACGCCAAACCCTTTCTCGATTATTGCGACACTGTGATCAAAGACGACGAGCTCCCCGCCACAGTCTGGTGCTGGTGGCAGGCACGCGGCACCGCGTTGCAAGGTAGTGCGGTTATCAAAGTTGGGGCCGAGGGCGTATTGAGCGAGCGGATTGCTTATTTTAGCCGATTGCCAGATTGATTGGTTGTTGTGATTAAGGATTGGTTGGCTGGTTTATGCCAGTGATGTTACCCACGAGAAGTGGACACTGATTGTTAGAGCAATAAACTCTCATTTAACCTCCGCAGTGAAAGACGGCTTCGATATTGTACTTATCAGGATCTAATACGAAGGCTGCATAATAGGATGCGTGAAAGTTAGGACGCAAACCTGGTGCACCGTTGTCTCGAGCACCTGAGGCTAAGGCAACCTCGTAAAAAGCAACGACTTGCGAAATGCTTTCCGCGCGAAAAGCAATATGGCTTGTCGGAAGGAATGGGTCGCCCCTGGATAACCAAAAATCTCCTCCAGGATCATCTTCTTTATTGTATTGGGATGTGCCAAATCCAATGGCGTCCTCGGATTCGACCCGAACCACATATCCAAGAGTAGCAAGTACCGACTCATAGAATTTCTTACTTAGAGCTAGATTTTTAACACTAATTCCTGTGTGATCGATCATCAAATGTCCCAAAGTAATTGATTGCTCTAACGCCCGCATTAGCTGAGGTGAAAAGGGGCGGAAAATTTGCTATTGCAAATTTTGTGACGCTTTTTACGGTCAGCTGGATGCGTTATGCAGCTTTTAATACTGCCGCTTGTACTTCTTTGGGGAGGTGTGCATCTATAAAACATGTGATGGGGTAAAGATAGTCTTCTCCTGACTCATCTACTACTCGAATGTGACCAATTTCTTCTGCTTCAGGGTCTGATATAGTTTCATAGATTTTTCTTTTCTCCAATGAAACTGGATAATCTAGGTTATTGATGCAGATGACAAATTTAGGTTGGTTCATAATTTATTTCAAAAATCGTTTAATTTTATACTCTTTTCGACCAATTCCAGTTGCTTCATACCAGTGTAGCTCTACTTGCTTCTGAGTTCCATTCTCAGCCTTGTCCAATATGAAATGAGTCTGAAGGTGGGATAGTGTTTCCAATTTAAAATGAGTCTGAAGCTAAATTCATGAGAATAAGGGAATAAGGGGTCACCCATTAGCCAGCCCGAGTCAATAGGCCGTACTCATTTCTACCAATTAAGCGGCCTGTTCTTAAAACAACCTACCATTATGTTAACGTTCCTCGCACCTGGTTTTGTCATAGTCGTTTGGTTCGAATTGAAACAATC
>JAUVCH010000083.1 GCA_030595795.1 Gammaproteobacteria bacterium | reverse complement strand
GAATTTTGATTGCATCGCGAAGGTCAGTGAAATCACCGATGCCCCAATTGCGTTTCGAACGTAAAGCATACAGTTGCAGGCTGATCCCCCAGACTTTATGGCCGTCTTTGAAGGCTGATGGCTGATAACAGGTTTCGGGGGTGACGATAAGTAATGCAGTTGTTGATGACGCTTCGTCTGGTTTGATGATTAACTGGTGATAGCCAGTTCCTAAACCGGGCAATTGCGCGTCGAAGCGATAATAGCGAACACCATTTAATTCACGCTCTTCGGTTGCCTGATGCGTTTCAAATAGCCAGTCGCCGCTATGGGTTTTGCCGTTTTCCTCGACAACTTGCCAAACGACAGGCCGATTAATCTGTGTGTCGTTTAGCGTCAGTTGTATGGTTGCTTCTTCTTTCGGGTAAACCAGAACCGACGGGATAACAGTTTGCCAGCCACGAAGGCTTATTTTTTCGATTTGAGCATGAATATCGGCGTCGGTTTCAACGCTAATTCGCATCGAGCTGAGCAACGAACGTTTAGCTTCGAAACTGGCGACGTGATGCACGCCGCGAATATCGTAGTAGTTGTCCGTAATACCGCTAAGCCTGCATAAGTGATGAAATCCCTCAAAATCGGTTATCGCCATGACGGCTTAAGTCCTCTAAATTTGTAACTCAAATAGCTGTACCGAGCGCGGCTCAATTTCTACCGAAGCGCGCTCGGTAACAGCTGGATTCTTCTCAGCGCTAGTAAACACGCAATGCCAGTGAAACTGACTGTCTGGCAGCACGAATTCAATCGACGCGATATCCGCATTGAAAACAATAACCAGCGCAGCATCTTTTTTATCGCCGGCCAATAGCATAGCGAGGAATTTATTTTGATGATTATGCCAGTCCTGTTCCTGCATAATTTCGCCGTTAGACCCAAGCCATTGAATATCGGTAAATCCGGTAGGCTCAAACTGCTCTTCTCCGTGTACGAAACGATCGCGGTGTAACAATGGATAATCATTTCGAAGTTTGATGAGACGTTTAACGAATTCAAACATATCCAAATCCTCTGGTAACATCGACCAGTCCTGCCAGGTTAGTGGGCTGTCCTGACAATAGGCGTTGTTATTACCCTGTTGGCTACGGCCAATTTCGTCGCCAGCTAGCAGCATTGGTGTGCCCTGAGCGAGGAACATTGTCGCTAGTAGGTTGCGGCATTGGCGACGTCGTAAAGCTATAATTTCCGGATCATCGCTGGGGCCCTCAACACCATAGTTGTAGCTGAAATTGGCATTATGCCCATCCTTGTTATTCTCGCCATTGGCTTCATTGTGACGGTGGTTGTATGAAACCAGGTCCATGAGCGTAAAACCGTCGTGACTGGTGATTAGATTGATACTGGCAGATGGCCGTCTATCATTGTGTTCGAACAGGTCACTCGAGCCGTGTATGCCGCGCGCGAAATGTGGCAGCATTTCGGGTTCTCCGTGCCAGAAACGACGTACACAATCTCGAAAGCGATCGTTCCACTCGGCCCAGCCTGGTGGAAAGGCACCCAGTTGATAACCACCGGGCCCGATGTCCCAGGGTTCTGCGATGAGTTTTACTTTTGAAAGAACAGGATCGTCTTGTATAGCCTGAAAAAATGCAGCGTTGCTGTCAAAACCATTTGTCTCGCGTCCGAGACTAACTGCCAGGTCGAAACGGAAACCATCGATATGCATGTCGCTAACCCAATGCCTGAGGCTGTCAATCACCATTTTTAAAACCTGGGGATGATTTAAATTCAGTGAATTGCCGCAGCCACTATCGTTAATGTAATTACGCTTATTGTCGTCTGGTAATCGATAGTAGCTGGCATTGTCGATGCCACGAAAGCTAAGCGTCGGTCCGGTTTGATCGCCTTCTGCGGTATGGTTATAAACCACGTCGAGTATGACTTCTAACCCTGCCTGGTGTAGACGTTTTACCGTGGATTTGAATTCGTTTCTATCACCACTTGATAAATATCTCGCATCGACTGCAAAAAAACCGAGCGTGTTATAGCCCCAGTAATTCACCAGATTTTTATTAACCAGAAAATGATCGTTAACGAATGCGTGTATCGGCAGCAATTCGATTGCAGTAACCCCCAGCGATTTTAGATAGCCAATCACCGGCTCGCTGGCGAGCCCGGCAAAGCTGCCGTGAAGTTCGCTGTCGATGGTCTGGCTTAATTGAGTAAATCCTCGCACATGAGTTTCGTAGATAATAGTACGCGACCAGGGCACGCTTGGTGGGCTGTCGTTGCCCCAGTCAAATGATTCGTCGATCACGACTGCTTTTGGAACAAAGTCTGCGCTGTCCTGTTCGCTATAGCTCATGTCGTCGAGCTTGTCGGTAAGATCGTATCCGTAGACGGCATTATCCCATTGGAGGGGAGCGCTGAGTTGTCGAGCATAGGGATCGAGTAATAATTTATTGGGATTGAAACGGTGGCCCTGTTCGGGGGCATAGGGCCCATAGACTCGATAACCGTAAACCGTACCCGGTTTGCTATCCGGTAGATAACCATGCCAGATGTCATCGGTGGTCGTGAGCGAAATCCGTTCGACTTCGACTCTGCCATCGCTATCGTACAGGCACAGCTCAACCTTTTCTGCGTTGGCTGAAAATAACGCGAAATTCACTCCATTGCCATCCCAGTTTGCACCGAGTGGTTGTGGGGTGCCGTGTTGCAAATGGCTCACGACGATGGGGTAATAGTACGCGATGTGACCGGTTTCAAATGCCAGATTTCTTCGTTGTATTCGCGGATGGTTCGATCCGAAGAGAAATGTCCGCTGGATGCTGTATTCAGGATACTTTTCCGAGTCCATAGTTCGCGATCCAGATAAGTCTCGGCGACTCGGCGTTGCGCTGTGATAAAACCGGCAAAATCCGCCGCGGTCATCCAGGGGTCTTGCGGGCTCAGGATGGCATTGATAATTGGGTCGAAAATCCCCGGCTCCGACGCATTGAACTGACTACTTTGCAGGACAGTGATAACCTCGCTCAAATCCTGGTCATCTGCGACTATGACTTTGGGCTTATAATGGGGTCGCATCGCGGCCACGGCTTCGGCATTGAGACCGAACAGGAAAAAATTGTCTTCGCCGACGGCTTCGCGTATTTCAATATTGGCGCCATCGAGTGTGCCTATGGTCAGTGCGCCGTTCATCATGAACTTCATATTGCCGGTACCCGAAGCTTCTTTACCAGCGGTTGAAATCTGCTCGGAGAGGTCGGTTCCCGGACACAGGGTTTCCATCACGCTAACGTTGTAGTTGGGCAGAAATACCAGACGCAGCAAGCCTTCGGTTCGCGGGTCTGAATTGACTACTTCGGCGACATTGTTGATCAGTTTAATGATGGCTTTCGCCATGAAATAACCGGGTGCAGCCTTGCCACCGATAATTACACAACGTGGCGTCCAGTTAGCTGTATCGCCACGGCGGATGCGCTGCAACAGGTGGATGACATGCAGTACATTGAGTAGCTGACGTTTATATTCGTGCATGCGTTTGACCTGAACGTCGAAGATCGCATCCGCGTAAAGTTCGACACCGCAGGTTTGTTTTACCAGTGTGGCAACATTTTCCTTGTTGGTCTTTTTCACAGCCTGCCAGGCGGCACGGAATTCGGCGTCTTCGGCCAGAGGTTTGAGTTTTTCGAGTTGATCCAGGTTTGTGACCCAGTCTGATCCGATTCTTTCTGTAATCAGCTTCGACAGCGCCGGGTTGCAGGATTTGAGCCAGCGTCGTTGCGTCACACCGTTAGTTTTGTTGTTTAGCCGCGTCGGATAAAGGGCGTGAAAATCGCTGAATAAACCTTGCTTGAGCAGGGATGAATGTAATTCGGCGACACCGTTCACCGAGTAACTGCCGACAATTGCCAGGTGAGCCATACGTACCATCGGGTCGTGGCCGTCTTCAACAATAGCCATACGTTGTTGCACGGCTAAATCGTCTGGCCAGCGTTCGGCGACTTCGGCGACGAAGCGATAGTTAATTTCGTGGATGATTTCCATCACGCGTGGCAGCAACAGAGCCAATAGTCGAACCGGCCAGCGTTCGAGTGCCTCGGGCAGTAAGGTGTGATTGGTATAAGCCATGCAGCTACTGGTGATTGCCCAGGCTTCGTCCCATTCCAGACCATGCACGTCGATCAGCAGACGCATGAGTTCGGCTACCGCAATACTGGGATGGGTATCGTTCAACTGGAAGCAGTGTTTTTCGGCAAAGCACTCGAAGTTGTCACCGTGGTGATTTACCCATTGGCGTAGTATGTCTTTTAGACTCGCCGAGGCGAGGAAATACTGCTGGCGTAGGCGCAGTTCTTTGCCATTCTCGCTTGAGTCGTTGGGGTATAACACCATCGTGATGTTTTCGGCGGCAGTTCTCGCCGCAACGGCTTCGGTATAACTGCCGGCATTGAATTCATTCAGATCGAATTCATCGATGGCCACCCCCGACCACAGGCGTAGCGTATTAACCGTACCGTTTTGATAACCGGGCACCGGAATGTCGAATGGCACCGCGAGTACATCGTGGGTATCGAGCCAGCGTATGTGACGTCGCCCATCATCGTCAAAATAAGATTCGCAACGACCGCCGAACTGGATTTTCTGTTCGTATTCGGAGCGTTCAATTTCCCAGGGATGACCGCCGCGCAACCAGGCATCGGGTTCCTCGAGTTGATGACCTGCCGCAATATTCTGTCGGAACATACCGTATTGATAGCGAATGCCATAGCCGATTACTGGTAGTCCGAGCGTCGCACAACTATCGAGGAAGCAGGCTGCCAGTCGTCCAAGACCGCCGTTGCCGAGGCCGGCATCGTGCTCCTGTTCGACGATTTCCTCTTCATTGAGACCAAGCTGCCCCAACGCAGTCGCCATTTCATCCGTCAGGTCGAGATTTAATATCGCGTTACGCAGACTTCGGCCGAGTAGGTATTCCATCGACAGGTAACAAACGCGACGACTGTCCTGTTGTTCGTAACTATGGCGGGTATTATTACTGGCCGCCATGAGACGGTCACGTAAGGTCATAGCCATGGAGAGGTATTCGTAATGTGGTGAATTGTGTCGACGACTGTCACGACCGAGCGTGTGGTTAAAATACTGGCGAAAATCCTGTGCCAGGCTGGTGCTATCGAGTCCGGGTGGCGCTATTTCGAGATAGCCATTTGGTTTTGTTTTTTTCATAAATTAATTAAGTGTCAGAATTAAAGCCGATAATGGTGGCAAGGTCAGTTTGAGTGAGTTGTCGTGTCCATGCGTGCCTATCGGATCGGAATGAACCTCACCGTAGTTTCCCGCGCCGCTGCCGCCATAGCTATCTGCGTCAGTATTGAGGCGCTCGCTGTAGCACCCGGCTGCGGGAACGCCAATGCGGTAATCACGACGAATCACCGGGGTCATATTACAGATCGTGACCACCAGTTTTGAACTATCCTGTCCACGTCGAAGATAAGCAATCACGCTCTGCTCACTGTCGCTACAGTCTATCCAGTCGAAGCCTTCGCCGACGCAGTCTTTTTCGTATAGCGCCGGAGTGTTCTGATAAATGTGATTCAGGTCGCGTACTAGTTGCTGGATACCGGCATGCGCCGGTGAATCGAGTAAATGCCAGTCCAGGGAAGTATTGTGATTCCATTCTCGTCGCTGTGCAAATTCACCACCCATGAATAACAGCTTCTTACCGGGATGTGTGTACATAAAGGCATAGTAAAGGCGCAGGTTGGCGAATGACTGCCAATCGTCGCCTGGCATACGTTCGATCATTGAACCTTTGCCATGCACAACTTCGTCGTGTGACAGCGGTAAAATGAAATTTTCGCTAAAAGCGTATAACAAACCGAAGGTTAGTTTGTCTTGATGGTAACGACGGTGCACCGGATCTTCGCCGAAATAGGACAGGCTGTCGTGCATCCAACCCATGTTCCATTTGTAACTAAAGCCGAGGCCTCCCCGATAAGTCGGGTGCGATACGCCCGGCCAGGCGGTTGATTCTTCCGCCATGGTAATTGCACCAGCTTTGTGCACCTTCTCGTTCATCAGGCGCAGAAAATCCACTGCTTCGAGATTTTCGTTGCCACCGTGTTCGTTCGGCACCCACTCGCCTTCTTCCCGAGAATAATCGAGGTATAACATGGACGCGACGGCATCGACGCGCAGCGCATCGATGTGATATTCCTGCACCCAGAACAGTGCGTTGGCGATCAGGTAATTGACTACCTCGGGTCGCCCGAAATTGAAAATTAATGTACCCCAGTCCGGGTGCGCACCTTTGCGTGGGTCGGCGTGTTCGTAAAGGTGGGTGCCGTCGAATTGACCAAGACCGAATTCGTCGCGGGGGAAATGCGCCGGTACCCAGTCTATAATCACACTAATGCCCACCTGATGGCAGGCGTCGACCAAAAATTTAAAATCTTCCGGGTTACCGAAACGAGCGGTCGGCGCAAACAGACCAACGGGTTGATATCCCCAGGAGCCGTCGAATGGATGCTCGCTAACCGGTAGAAATTCAATATGAGTGTAGCCCAGGTCATTGACATAAGGCACCAGGCTTGCGGCCAGATCACGATAACTGAGTTCCTGATTGTCTTCTGGGGATCTACGCCAGGAGCCGAGGTGTACTTCGTAAATCGAAACGGGTTGATCGAGCGTGCTAGTTTGCTGTCGATGCGATAGCCATTCTTTATCCTGCCACTGATAATCGTTTTCGTGCACGATGGAAGCATTGCCGGGGGCCAGTTCCATATAGCGGGCAAAAGGGTCTGCTTTAAGCGGTAGTAGCTTACCCGTGGCGTCTAAAATTTCGTATTTGTAATAATCACCGGAGCACAGGCCTGGAATAAAGATGTCCCAGACGCCGTTGCCAGGGTGCAGGCGCAGCGGATGACGCCTCCCGTCCCAGCCATTAAACAAACCGACGACGCTGACCCGGCTGGCACCTGGCGCCCATACAGCAAAATGCACGCCTTTGACGCCTTCAATTTCCATTGGATGAGCACCAAGTTTGTCAGCAAGGTTCTCCACGGTGCCCTCTCGCATTAAATGACGATCCAGTTCCCCCAGCGGGGATGGCAGGCGATAGGGGTCTTCGATGATATGGCTATGATCGTTTTCGGTGAGTCGTAACCGATAATTGACTATCGGTAACGGCAAGCGTGCTTCATACAGACCAGCGGCGTGAACCTTCTTCATCTTGGCCAGTATCTGGCCATCGGCATCGATTAATTCCACTGTCTGTGCCTGGGGTTGCCAGCTGCGGATTATCCAGTTTTTACGCGCACTGTGCGGGCCTAGCACCCTGAACGGGTCGCCGTGCCGTCCCTGGGCGATTGCATCGAATGCTTCAGTTAATTTGCGCATGGATTGTGTCTTAAAAGATTTAAATTCAGGAAACTTTGTAAAGTTGTTTCAGATAGGCATCGATACTGTCAGCCCATCCGAAGCGGGCAGCGGCCGCAGCCGTGCACATATTCTTCCATTTGGGCGACTTTTTCTGATGCTGTTTCAACGCACGTTCTACGGCTACGATCATGGCGTTGGCCTGTTCGGTTAAGTTGTTACCCGAAAAAACGTAACCGGTTTTGTTGTCGATTATAGTGTCTTTTAAACCGCCAACCCGATGTACCAGACAGGGTTGACCGGAACGAAGCGCGAGCATCTGGCTAATGCCGCAGGGCTCGAATGAACTCGGCATGAAAAATAAGTCACCCTGCTGGTAAAGTGCTTCCCCCAGTTCTTCGGAGTAACCGCGTAGAAATATGAAATTCGGATAACGCGCAGCGGTTTCGCATAAAAACTGTTCGTAATCGGCATTGCCACTGCCAATGAGCAATAGCATGGCGTAGTCACCCAGGGTATCGAGAGTGGCATGCAAGGCTGGCTTTCCTGAGGACGTCGCCTGACGCAGCAAGGCAACCTTCTGATGGGTAATTCGACCGACGCTGGTGAGCAACATTTTTGGTCTTTCGGGACTTATATTTTGAAGCGTGTTAAAGGCGATGAAATGTGCGCTGGCGAGATTTGTGTTTTGACTGGACCACAGTAGTACTGTTTGCTGCATTTGTTTGATCAGACCGGGCCAGATTGCGCTATTGGAATCGCATTGATCCTGTTCAGGGTACTCGCAACCGTTGAGTATGCCGAATAGACGTTTTTCGCGATTGGCTTTGATCAGGTCTTGTTCCAGTCCTTCGCCACCGTATTTACCATTATTGACATCGCTAGCGGTTAATATTTCTTTAGCGTAACTCGGCGATACGGCATGCACGGTATCGGCCAGGCGGATAGCACTCGCCATCGGGTTAACGCAGTTCGTCCATTTTGGGTCAGCGAGTAACCCAGAGTCGTATTTGAGGCCGGGGAACCAGGCTTCCAGCGACGAGTCGTCATCTTTAAAAGGCCGTATACCCTGCAATGCCAGATTGTGGATGGTATAGGTGCAGTGGAGTTTTTTCAGAGACTGGTAGCGATGCATGTAGTGGCGCAAAATGAGTAGAAAGGCTGCATGCCAGTCGTGTATATGCAGCACATCGAGGCTACCGAATGCATCTTGATTGATGCATTCGGCGACCGCGTTGCAAAACAGCGCAAACTTACTGGCGTCACGGGAAAAGGGCCGATCGGGTGGATCGTCACAGTAAATTCTGCCGACACCGCAGCTGCTAAATATCGGATGTTCTATAACGTAATGGTTTACTTTTTTGTTGCTACCGGTTTTGCTTAAATGATAGAGCTCGATGGTTTGTTGTTCGCCAGCGAAATAAATTTTTAAAGTTTTTTTGAGCTTCGCACCGGGTAGCTTACTGAAACTGCCATAGGCAGGAGTGACCACTGTCACCTGACAATCGCGCTTTGCCAGCGCTAACGGAATATCGCGCACGACATCGCCGATACCGCCGATTTTACCACCGGGTAGCGCGCCATTTTCCGCAGCAATCATCAATATATGAGTCATTATTTGCGCTTACCTGGCTTTTTGCCTAGCCTGTCGTTTGGCATAGTTGATCAACTGGCGTGTCGATGAATCGTGCGAGCTGCACTCTGCCTCACTCTGTAATTCCCCGGCGATGTTTTTTGCGAGTTGTTTGCCAAGCTCGACGCCCCATTGATCGAACGAATTAATGTTCCAGATCGCACCCTGAACAAATACCTTGTGCTCATAGAGGGCGATGATCGCGCCCAGCGTGTAGGGGTCGAGCCGATCGAATAAAATAGTATTGGTCGGTCGATTTCCCGGAAATATCTTATGCGGTAATAGCGCTTCGAGTGCTTCGCCGTCAAGCCCCTGAACTTCGAGTTCGCACCGTGCTTCGGCTTCGGTTTTACCCCGCATCAGCGCCTCGGTTTGCGCGAAGAAATTAGCCAGCAACAATCTGTGATGTTCACCGAGTGGGTTATGGCTATTAACCGGTGCGAGAAAATCGGCTGGTACCAGGCGGGTGCCCTGATGTAATAACTGGAAAAAAGCATGTTGACCATTCGTACCCGGTTCACCCCAAAGTACCGGGCCTGTGCTGTAGTCGGTGATATGTTCGGCATCGCGGGTCACCGATTTACCGTTACTTTCCATATCGAGCTGCTGTAAATAAGCCGGTAAACGATGAAGGTATTGATCGTATGGCTCGACCGCGTAGGAATCGGCGCCGAAAAAATTGTGATACCAGATGCCGATGACTGCCAGCAATACTGGCATGTTTTGTTCGAGCTGACTATTCTGGAAGTGCTCATCCATAGCGTGTGCGCCTTCCAGCAAGGCTTCGAAATTTTCCATGCCGATAGCCAGTGCAATGGGTAAACCGATGGCTGAACAAAGCGAATAGCGGCCACCGACCCAGTCCCAGAATTCGAACATATTGTCGGGATTTATGCCGAATTCGGTGACTTTTTCGATATTAGTCGATACCGCCACGAAGTGGTTTGCAATCGCATCACTATCACCAGTTTGTTGCAAAAACCATTTGCGAGCGCTATTCGCGTTGGTCATGGTTTCCTGCGTGGTAAATGTTTTTGACGCGATGATAAATAGCGTTGTCTCAGGATTGATCTTTTTTAATACTTCGCTGATATGCGACCCGTCAACATTGGAAACGAAGTGCATGCTCAGGCCGGGCTGTTGATAAGGTTTCAGTGCTTCGCAAACCATCAACGGACCGAGGTCTGATCCACCGATACCAATATTGACGATATCGGTCAGGCGTTGGCCGGTGTAACCGGTAATCTCACCCCGGCGCACGGCGTTGCTGAACTGTCGCATTTTGTCGAGCACGGCGTTCACCGCGGGCATGACATCGACCTCATCAACCATAACCGGTCGGTTGTTACGATTACGCAGGGCGGCATGCAATACCGCGCGCTGCTCGGTCAGGTTTATTGCGTCACCGGAAAACATGCGATCGCGTAGAGCTTCGACCCCGCAATCTCGCGCCAGTTGCATTAGCAGAGGCATGGTTTCGTCGGTCATCAAATTCTTCGAATAGTCGAGCAAAATACTGTCGAATTGAAGCGAGTATTTTTCGGCCCGCAATTCGTCTTTGTCGAACAAGTCGCGCATATGCGTATCATCAAACTGTCTTCGGTGATTAGACAGTACCTGCCAGGCGAGCTGCTTAGTGAGTGAACTCATCGTTTAATCCTCAGGTCATCACGTCAGGTTTGTTACGACCTGTGTAATGATTGATTTTGGCGATTTGACTAGCCAGGTCAATAAGCTCCGAAAGGGCGTTTTGCGGATCTTCCGATTGTTTGTTGATATCTGTTTCGTGACTTTCGATATACACCCGTAGTGTTGCGCCTTCGGTGCCAGTACCGGACAGGCGGTAAATGATTCGTGAGCCACCACGCATTAAAATGCGAATTCCCTGATGCTGGCTAATAGATTCATCGACCGGATCGGTATAAGCAAAATCGTCGGCACTTTCGACCTGGTAACTGCCTAATTGTAGTCCAGCTAAAGTCTGAGTTTTCTCTCGCAAGGCGGTCATTAATAACTCGGCACCGTCGTTGGTGACTGCCTCATAATCGTGGCGGGTATAATAATCGCGGCCAAATTTATCCCAGTGCTGCTTCAGTATATCTTCGACCGATTCGCCGCGCACGGCGAGGATATTAAGCCAGAACAACACAGCCCATAAACCATCCTTTTCACGGACATGGTTGGATCCGGTGCCGAAAGATTCTTCGCCACAAAGGGTTATTTTTCCAGCGTCGAGTAAATTACCAAAAAACTTCCAGCCGGTCGGGGTTTCGAAACAGGGAAGGTTGAGCTGCCTGGCGACACGATCGACAGCCTGACTGGTTGGCATAGACCTGGCAACACCGGCAAGCCCATCCTTATAGCCGGGCACCAGCGTGGCGTTAGCGGCGAGTACGGCAAGGCTATCGCTGGGAGTGACGTAAAAATTAGCTCCGAGAATCATGTTTCGGTCGCCATCGCCATCGGAGGCTGCGCCAAAATCGGCCGCATGGTCGCCACTGAGCCGTTTGTGTAAGTCTTGTGCATGGGCGAGATTTGGGTCGGGGTGGTCGCCGCCGAAATCGGGTAAAGGTTCGGCGCGTAATACGGTACCTGCGGGGGCGCCAAGCTTCTGTTCCAGAATGGTCATCGCGTAGGGGCCGGTAATCGCATTCATGGCGTCGAAATGCATGCGGAAATTAGCGGATGTGAGTAATTCGCGAATGCGTTGAAAGTCGAATAACTGTTCCATTAAGTCAGCATAATCGACTACCGGGTCGATAATATCGACGGATAGTTTGTCGAATTGCTGGCTACCAATCTGACTCAGATCGATATCTTCTGCTTCAACCATCTGATAACGATCGATGCTTAAGCTGTGTTGAAAAATTGCTTCGGTCAATTCCTCGTTCGCAGGGCCACCATTTGCTGTGTTGAATTTGATGCCAAAATCGGCATCTGGGCCACCGGGGTTGTGGCTGGCCGAAAGGATAATGCCGCCAAAGGCCTGATATTTACGGATCACAGCCGATGCTGCCGGGGTCGATAACAGCCCGTTCTGGCCGATGATTAGTTTACCGAATCCGTTTACGAGTGCCATTTTCATGATGATCTGAATGGCCTCGCGATTATAGAAACGGCCATCGCCACCAACCACCAGGGCTTTCTCGGCGAAAGAGTCATTACCACGAATAGCGTTGAAGACCGATTGTATAAAGTTCTCCAGATAGTGGGGTTGCTGGAATTGCTTTACCTTTTTACGAAGCCCGGATGTACCGGGCTTTTGATCTGCAAACGGATGGCTGTCAACCGTAATATTTTTCATAAACGGGAGAGCCTATCTGGAAGCATGGGTTGACTGGTGAAGCATGTCCGGGGTTACCAGTACCACGCCATTAGCGGTGACGCGAAAACCGCGTTTTCGATCTTCATCGTGATCTTCGCCGATGACCATGCCAGCATCGATGGTGCAACCCCGATCGATGATCGCTTTGTTAATACGGGCGTTTTCGCCGATATCGACATCGGGCAGAATGACACTGTCATTGACTGCTGCGTAAGAGTGAACTTTCACGTTAGAAAATAGCAAAGAATGCTTCACTCGAGCACCCGAGATGACACAACCGCCAGAAACCATCGAGTCGGTGGCTATGCCACGACGCTTCATGTTGTTGAAAATAAACTTGGCTGGTGCCAGTTGTGCCTGGTGCGTCAGTATTGGCCATTCTTCGTCGTATAGGTTCAGTTCTGGAGTAAATGCTACCAGTTCCATATTCGATTCCCAGAAAGCATCGAGTGTTCCGACATCTCGCCAGTAGGCACGCTCATTGGTTCCCTTGTCACGAAATGGTTGTGCAAATACACGATAATTTATAACGATTGAAGGGATGATGTCATTGCCGAAATCGTGAGACGAATCAGATGTATCGGCATCTTTGATGAGTTGTTCGTAGAGAAACGCGGTATTAAACAGATAATTGCCCATAGAAGCCAGACAATAACCCGGCTGTCCCGGAATCGGTGTCGGGTTTTCGGGCTTCTCGTTGAACTCGATAATGCGGCCGGTTTCATCAACGGTCATAACACCATAGGCGCCAGCTGCTTCTTTGATAGGAACTTCGAGGCAGGAAATGGTCATATCTGCTTCTAACTCGACATGTTTGACGAGCATTTCGCCGTAGTCCATTTTATAAATGTGATCACCGGACAAAATCAGTACATATTCCGGTTTATGCGTACGCAATATATCGATATTTTGATAAATCGCATCGGCCGTTCCCTGGTACCACTCGCCGCCTGCGCGTTGCGAAGCAGGTAAAATTTCGACGAATTCGTCGAGTTCGCCATTGAATCGACTCCAGCCGCGTACCAGGTGTCGGATCAACGAATGCGCTTTGTATTGCGTTAGCACACCGATACGACGGATGCCGGAGTTAATACAGTTCGATAGTGGGAAGTCGATAATGCGGAATTTGCCACCGAAGGGCACGGCGGGTTTGGCGCGCCAGTCGGTGAGTTCGTAAAGTCTGGAACCGCGGCCACCAGCAAGTACTAATGCCAGGGTTTGGCGGGTTAACAAACTGACAAAGCGAGAATTTTTTTGGGTATCCATATATTACTCAACTATTCTAAAAAATTTTTAATCCGTATCGACGCACGGGAATTGCTGTCATTACAGCAGTAAAACTACCTGGTAGTTCATATAGTACTCGCAATTTTTTGGTGCTGACTGCCAATACATTAAATAATTAGCAAAAAGTGGTGATTTGGATGATATTTGGTATCTTGGTCGATCTGGTTTATGTGTTGTAATAAAGCAGGAAAGCAGGAAAGCAGGAAAGCAGGCACCAGGCACCAGGCAGAGTAAGAGATTATAGCAGGCTCACGTGGTGAGCCAGTCATGCATTTACAATAAGGACTTTGTTAACTTGAGGGAGTAGGGGATACATGAAACGGCGAAACTTTGTACGATTGGCTCTTGCAGCGATTTGTAGTAGTGCTGAGGTATCGACGATGCCACGAGACAATAGTCGAAAAGCGCTCGTATTGCTGAGCTTGTTTGGTAGTCTCTGGGAGCGGGTTGGGGTGAGTGTTTGGCGGGGTGGTGGGGATATATGGTAAAAGACAAAGACGAACATATAGCTCATCGTAGGAAGGATGGTAAGGAGCAGACTCTTATTGACCATTTAAGCAAAGTGGGGGATATAGCCGGGAAACTATCTGATAAATTAGATATTCGAAATGCTGGAAAGCTTTTAGGGTTGTTGCATGATTTTGGTAAATACAGTAATTCGTTCCAGCAATACATCGGATCTGCGACAGGTAAAATAAACCCGAACGATGAAGATTTTGTTGATTTTGATGGGCTGAAAGGAAAGATAGATCACTCATCGGCAGGTGCTCAGTGGATTTGGGAATACTGTAAAGGATTGAATGGACCTGCCCAGTTGGTAGGACAAATACTAGCGCTATGTATTGCTTCTCATCATAGCGGCTTAATCGACTGTCTTAAGCTTGATGGCGAAGATGGTTTTCTAAAAAGGATGGCGAAACAGGATGTAAAAACGCATAAAAACGAATGCCTGCAAAATGCACCCAAAAGCTACATTGAAAAACTGGAAAGTCTGGCAAATAGGCAGTTACTAAAGAATGTTTATGCGCAGCTTCAAAAATTAGCTTGCAATGGAGAAAAGCAATTACCGGAAACTATCCAGTTTTTTAACCTGGGTTTGTGGACACGGATGTTATTCAGTTGCCTGATTGATGCCGACCGTATTAATAGTGCTGATTTTGAATGCCCTGAAAATTCACAATACCGAAGTAACGGCCATATTGACTGGTCGGTACCCGTTGATCGACTTGAATTGGCAATACAGGAGTTTGAAGGTGATAAACCTATAGATGGGTTACGCCGTGATATTTCCGACTGTTGTAAAAAACGAGCTGAAGATGCACAGGGAATTTATACCCTGACCGTACCAACTGGCGGCGGCAAAACCTATGCCAGCATTCGTTATGCCTTGAATCATGCGCAAAAGCATCAGTTAGATCGAATCATTTACATTATACCTTTCACTTCCATTATCGAGCAAAACGCTCAGGCCATTCGAGAAGTTTTGGAATGCTCAGAGGATGAATTCCCCTGGGTGTTGGAGCAACATTCTAATCTGGAGCCAGAGCAACAAAACTGGCATAGCAAACTGGTGAGTGAGAATTGGGATGCCCCAATAGTTATGACTACGATGGTACAGTTTCTTGAAGTGCTTTTTTCAGGAGGAACACGCGGTGCCAGAAAAATGCATCAGTTGGCCAATTCCGTATTAATCTTTGATGAGATACAAACTCTGCCAATTAATTGTACGCATTTGTTCTGTAATGCATTAAATTTTCTTACCGAAAGTTGTCGTACAACTGCTGTACTTTGTACCGCAACACAACCCTTGCTGGATCGACTGAATTCGCCAGAAAAAGGACAGCTCACCATCCCTGCAAAAAATGAATTGGCAAGCGATATTCCCAAGTTATTCGAGGACTTGCAGCGAGCAAAGGTCATTCCTGATTTTAAACCAGGTGGCTGGTCGAGTGACGAAATCGCAGAGCTGTCTCTAAGTGAGTTTAATGCTTTCGGCAGTTGTTTGATCATTGTAAATACAAAAGCTTGGGCGCGGACGTTATATCAGGCATTAGAATCAAAAGTTGAACATGATGCGATTTTCCAACTTAGCACCAGCCTTTGCCCCGCGCACCGTAAGGTCATTTTTACCCAGGTTCGATTCCGTCTCGACAAAGGTTTGCCAGTGCTATGTATCAGCACTCAATTGATCGAAGCCGGTGTCGATGTGGATTTTGCCTCCGTCATTCGTTTTCTAGCAGGACTGGACTCTATCGCGCAAGCTGCTGGTAGATGTAATCGAAACGGTCTTAGGGAGATGGCGACTGTGCATGTTATTAACCCTGATCATGAGTCAATCGATTTATTAGCAGACATTAAGGTCGGTCGCGATAAGGCCAGGCGAGTTCTCGAAGAGAATTTTGACGATCTATTGGCACCAGATGCTATCAAACGATACTTTGAGTATTATTTTTTTGATCGTTCTAAAGAAATGGTCTACCCCATCAAAGATAAGCGTCTAAGGCTGGATGATAGTCTATTGAATCTACTTGCGGATAACCAAAAAAATGTGGGTAAAAACAATAATCCCCACTTGCTAAAACAATCGTTCATGACCGCAGGAAAAGTTTTTAAGGCGATAGATTCGCCGACGCAGGCAGTTATCGTCCCTTATGGAAAAGAAGGTAAAGAGCTAATTGCTAACCTGTGTGGTGTCGCGATTGACTTTGACGTTAAAAAATATCGTCAGTTATTGAAGCAGGCCCAAAAATATAGCGTTAATGTATTCCCGAATGTGTGGAAAAAGCTTCAGGCAGAAAATGCAGTCCATGAAATACAGCCGGGCGAAGCGATCTACTTCCTGGATGAAAAGTATTACAGTGATGAATTTGGTTTGTCTGACAAGCCATCCGAGTTAATGGGATTTAATTATTGTTAGGAGGAGTTATCTAATGCACGACAAACCGAAAAACAGTGTCAGTTTCAAGGTGTATGGACGTTATGCGCTGTTCACTGATCCTGTCACAAAAATTGGTGGGGAGAAATTTTCGTATCACCTACCAACTTACGAAGCGATAAAAGGCGTGCTGAAATCCATTTACTGGAAACCAACTTTAATCTGGATTGTAGACAGAGTTCGAGTGATGAAGCCAATGAGAACCCAAACCAAGGGTGCCAAGCCGCTTGTATTTGGCGGTAGCGGCGGTAATAGCCTGGCGATTTATACTTTCTTGCATGATGTGGAATACCAAGTCGAAGCTCATTTCGAGTGGAATGAGTATCGCCCTGAACTAGCCAAAGATCGGATTGATGGCAAGCATTTCGCAATTGCAAGGCGTTCAGTTGATAAGGGCGGGAGACAGGATATTTTTCTTGGAACACGAGATTGCCAAGCTTATGTAGAACCCTGTGAATTTGGTGAGGGCAAGGGTGCCTATGATGAAATTGATCAACTCGATTTTGGCTTGATGTTTCATGGATTCGATTACCCCGATGAAACAGGTAAAGATGAATTACATAGCCGATTCTGGAATGCCGCTATGAAAAAAGGAATTGTCGAATTCCCTCTCCCTGAAGACTGTACAGTCAGCCGATATATTCGTGATATGCAGCCCAAACAATTTGAAGATGGTGAAAACTTTCGCTCTGTAGAAGATGAGGAGGTTTTGCTATGAGCTGGATGGCGAAGTTGTATGAGACTTATGAGACCGGAATGCAGTTGGATTTACCTGAGGCCGACCAACTTATGCCGATTAGCCATACGCTTCAAAATGCCCACATTAAAATCACAATTGATGCGGAAGGAAACTTTAAACATGCTGAGGTATTGGAAAAAACTCAGGTAGTACTTCCAGCAACCGAAAAATCCGCAGGCAGGTCTAGCGGGGAAGCACCGCATCCATTAGCCGATAAAATACAGTATGTTGCTAAAGATTACCCTGATTATGGAGGGCAAAAGAAGGCGTATTTTGAAGGCTATCTGCAAAATATAAACGCATGGAGTAACTCTGTATTTACGCATCCAAAGGTGCAGGCTGTGAAGCTATATGTGGAGAAAGGAACTGTTGTAAAAGATTTGATAGAACAGAAAATTTTATTCGCGGATGAAAATAATAAGCTGTTGACCAGTTGGTCGAAAAGTAGCGAGATTGAGCCACCCTCAATTTTCAAGGTTCTACCTAAGGAAGGAGGAAAGTTAGATCAGGGAAATGCGATGGTTTGCTGGAGTGTTGAAGTTGAGGGCGATTTGATTTCCGAT
>JAUVCH010000052.1 GCA_030595795.1 Gammaproteobacteria bacterium | reverse complement strand
AATCCTTTATCCATCAGTTGGCGCAAGCGCATTAATACAGGCGATTACCTTTTCGGCGATCTCGGCTGTTTGCGCTTCATTAATAATCAACGGTGGTAGAAGGCGAACGACTTTTTCAGCAGTGACGTTCAGTAATAAACCGCGGACAAGCGCATCGGCAACCAGTGCCTGACAATTTTGATTCAACTCGATACCAATCAATAGGCCGAGATTTCGAATTTCGACCAGGTTTTCGTTATCTTTTAGACCTTCACTCAACAGTGCCACCAATTGAGCACTGCGCTGTGCAGCATTTTTGGTTAGGTCATGACTAACAATGCTGTCGAGAACAGCGCAGGCTGCTCGGCAAGCCAGCGGATTTCCACCAAAAGTAGAACCATGATTACCGGGCTGAATAATGTCGGCGGCCTTACCCTGAGTAACACAGGCGCCAATAGGCACACCATTACCCAATGCTTTGGCCAGCGTCATGACGTCGGGGATGATATTTTCGTGCTGGAAAGCAAACATCTTACCGCTGCGAGCAATGCCAGTCTGGATTTCATCGAGCATTAGTAACCAGTTGTTTTCATCGCATATTTTGCGTAAGGCAGAAAGATAACCGGCATCAGGAACTATAATACCGCCTTCACCCTGAACGGGTTCAACCAGGATAGCCACTACTTTTTTATTATTCGCGGCAATCGCCTGAATCGATTCGACATCGTTATAAGGAGCGCGGACAAAGCCAGAAACCAGTGGTTCGAAACCGGCCTGCACCTTGCGACTGCCCGTAGCGCTTAAAGTCGCCATCGTGCGTCCATGGAAACTATGTTCCATAACTACGATCTGGGGGTCTTTAATGTCCTGCCTATTGCCGTAGAGGCGGGCTAGTTTGATCGCCGCTTCGTTCGCCTCGGCGCCCGAATTACCGAAAAATACCTTGTCCATGCCTGACAACTCACAGATTAAATCGGCCAGTTTTTGTTGCCATTCGATAGAGTAGAGATTCGAAGTATGAATAAGCGTTGCCGCCTGTTGCTGAATTGCTTCGGTGACTGCCGGGTAATTATGTCCGAGGCTGGTAACCGATATGCCGCAGAGCGCGTCAAGATACTGATTGCCGTCCTGATCCCAGAGATGGATACCGTCACCTTTGCTGAAGCTAACGGGTAACGATTGGTAGGCCGAAATTAAATGCTTTGACATAAGCTGTTGTGCGTAAAAAAACGCTCAAACATACGCCGATTTTCTCTGATTACAAGTTTTTTGTCGTGAGGGAGTTATTATTAAAAAAAAGCCCCGCATTGCGAGGCTTATTAATTTCCGTGATTGATTGCTGACTAAAACAACATGCCATGTCCTTGTGCAGTCATGGCAAATAACATTGGGACGGATAGCAGGGTATTAGTGCGCGAGGCCATCAGCGCGACAAATTTGGCACTGGCAATGGCTTCGGGTTCGTGAGTTTTGCCGTCAAGTCCGAGTATTTTCTTCTGGTTGGGCCAGATTAAAGCCCAGACATTAAACAGCATGATCGTACCTAGCCAGGCACCCGCACCAATGGTCTGAAAGCCTTCGGTAAATGTGAAGGCTGCGACAACGCCAGAACCTTCGCCACCGTGCATAGCTTCGAGCGCCATTGCGCCAGTAAGCCAGGTTGCCAGTGCGGACCAGCGGAACCAGAATAGAGCTTTCGGTGCGATGTATTTATTGATGGCCGCAGCACCCGGCCCACCGCTGTCAGCTTCTGACAGTGCGGTAGCAACTGCTGGTACCTGTATGAAATTAAAATAATAAAGCAGGCCAACCCAGGTAATGCCAGCTAGTGCATGCATCCACACCCAGAACTCCCATGGATTAACAGTGCCAGTTGTGCCTAGAACGAACATCAGCACAATTGCTAGTACAAAGCCCGAAATAATCGTGCCAGGTATCGATTTTAATGGATTCATTGATGACTCCCGAATTTATATGTTTAGAATACGAGGCGGCGGACGTTGATGCTATCATTATGCCTTCCTCGTGGTACGCGGCGGAGTATAAGGACTTTCTGAATCTGGCGCAATGAATCAATCTTAAGCCGTTGAAATTTATCAAAAATACCTAAAATTTGTGAGGTTATATGTGTGGTTTGTTTGGTGCACTAAGTTTTACTGACCAACCGGTTGACGCCGCTGTTGCCGAAGCTATGTCGGCAAAGGTTGCTCGCCGAGGGCCAGATGATGAAGGCTTGTGGCGTGATGGGCCGATGATGCTCGGTCACAGGCGGTTGTCGATCATCGATTTATCCGAGTTAGGTCATCAGCCCATGCAGGATGTTAGTAATCGATATTCGATAGTTTTTAACGGTACGATTTATAACTACCCCGAGTTGCGCGAGCAGTTGATTGCAGCGGGTTATCAGTTTCGTTCGCATAGCGACACCGAAGTGATTATCAATGCCTATGCCCGTTGGGGTGAGCAATGCACTGAAAAGTTGCATGGCATGTTCGCGTTCGCAATTTGGGATCGGCAGGTACAGAACCTGTTCATAGCGCGTGACCGCATGGGCATTAAACCACTTTATTATGCCCAGACCAAAACCGGGTTTTATTTTGCATCTAATCCCCAGGCCCTGTTGGCAACCGGTCAATGCGATACCTCAATCGATCCGGTCGGACTGCATTTTCAATTGAGTTTGCATGCGGTCATACCGGCACCACGTACCTTGTTAAAGGGTATTCGAAAGTGCCGCCCTGGTTACCAGATGAACATCAAGCTAGATGGCTCGGTGGATGAGCATCAATATTGGCAACTGGAAGCTTGTCGACCAGTAGAAGCCAAAAATGCCGACGAGTGGAATCATCTCATTCACGATGCTTTACTCGAAGCGGTAAAACGACGAATCGATATTGCCGACGTACCGGTTGGTGTTTTGCTCTCTGGCGGGCTCGACTCCAGTTTGTTGGTGGCGTTGCTGGCCGAAGCCGGTGTTAATAAGATTAAAACCTTTAGTATCGGCTTTGAGGATCAACCGGAAGAGAAGGGTAACGAATTTGAATTTTCTGACGCAGTCGCACAACGCTACGATACCGATCATCACAAATTTTTAATTCCTAATGCGAATGTGCTGGAACGATTGCCGGAGGCCGTGAATGCCATGGCCGAACCAATGGTTGGTCAGGATGCCGTTGCTTTTTATCTGTTGTCCGAACAGGTTTCCAAGGCGGTGAAAGTGGTACAAAGCGGGCAGGGTGCAGATGAAGTGTTTGCCGGTTATTTCTGGTATGACCGCATGCTGGCCGCTTCCGGGTCACCACTTCAGCGATTTGCCTCCAACTATGTTGACCGTGATCATGCCGAGTTTCGTGAAACCGTGACCCAGCCCTATCGTGGGGAAGACCACACTTCGGCGCTGATTCAGCAGGCACTCGAAACCGAACACGCCGATACTTTCATGGATGCCGTGTTACGTTTTGATGTCACCACTTTGGTTGTTGACGATCCGGTTAAGCGAGTCGATAATATGACGATGGCCTGGGGTCTGGAGGCAAGAGTGCCATTCCTCGACCATCATCTGGTCGAACTGGCCGCCTCCTGTCCGCCAGAACTAAAACTCAAGCACCAGGGTAAAGGGGTTCTCAAGGAAATATCACGTGGCCTCATACCCGATGCTGTTATTGATCGTCCCAAGGGCTATTTTCCGATGCCGGCACTTAAGTTCGTGCGCGGTGATTTTTATCAATTTATGGCGGATACCCTGAATAGTCAGGCCAGTCGCGAGCGTGGAATTTTTAGTCAGGATTATATCGACAAGCTCTTGCGCGAACCCGAACAGCACTTCACGCGCTTAAATGGCAGCAAACTTTGGCATAGCGCGTTACTTGAATATTGGCTACAGCAACATATATAAACACAATACTTAAACACAGGGTTGTTAATTATCAGCAAAAGCAGATATCATAATAACCTACTATTTTAGTCAGTTATTTAGAGGAAATTTGATGGACGTTCTCGAACGCATACAGCAACAGGTCGATACCCACCCGGTCATTATTTACATGAAGGGCACGCCGCAATTACCACAATGTGGATTCTCCAGCCGAACAGCTGAAGCACTCAAATCGCTTGAAATTGAGTTTGCCTATGTCAATATTCTTGCGGATCCGGAGATATTTCAGAATTTGCCACGATTTGCCGATTGGCCGACCTTTCCCCAGGTCTATGTCGATGGTGAATTAATCGGTGGTTGCGATATTACCCTGGAGATGCACGAATCCGGTGATCTGGCGAAAATGGCCACTGCCGCTGTAGAGAAAAAAGCAAATTGATTTAGCGATTCTGGTTCGACAATAAAAAAGCCCCTGCATTCGTGCAGGGGCTTTTTCATCGGAATTATCCTTTATGCTATTACTTCAATCGCGTCCTGAGCTGCCGAAATAATATCGGCTACGGACGGACGGGGGTCGAATACGTGTCCATGCCAAACACCCGCCGACATATTCAATGGTTTGCCTTCGTCGCTAGTGTCGTTGGTATGGCGTTTTATGCTGGAAATCAGGCGCTGAAACATTTTGGTATTAAATACCAGTGGTTCCTGATAACTAAGTGCTACGGCAAAAGTGCTAGTGTCATAACGCGACACCATATCTAGTGGTCGCAATGCCAGTTGCAACGAATTGCCAACCGTCTTGAGCGTGCCGCGACGTAATTTCCCATCATCGGTAGAAACTTCGATGAGACCTAGTGCCACACCACCCCCTCGAGTAGAGCAGTGTGATACTAACGCTTCCAGATGCGATTCCAGTTGCATACGGTTCGGCAGGCTAGTTTCGGAGTCTTGCTGGCTAAACTGTTTAATCCGCATAAATTGATCACTGACGGCTCTGGTGCGCTCGCGTAGCTCGTTTTGCTGGAAGGCGTTCCTGGCAGCACCAAAGACACGAGCAGCAAGCTCGAACTGATTGGCAGACTTGGAAATAAAATCGTCGACGCCGCGATCAAAGGCTACCACGATGCTAGAGGTGGTGTCCTCCGCAGTGAGCAAAATGACGCCAGTATAACGGTCATTATTTTCATCCCAGCGCCGAATCAAATCGGTCATTTCCAGACCGTTTAAACCCGGCATCCAGAAATCGGCGAGTACGACGTGGGCTCGGCGCTCGTTGAGCTGGAACATGCCCTCGTCGGCCGACGCGGCAGTACGGATGTCGGAAAAACCCGACTTCAGCAGGCCGGATTTCACAACTTCGCGACTAAATTGCAAGTCGTCGACGACAATGATGGATAAATCTTCTTTGCGCAAGGGTATAGTCGTTATCGTAGTCGGGCAGGTTTATAAGAACTCACAATTCTACCCCGGGAGGTCTAAAAGGGATATCGTTAATTATTTTACAAAAAAGTTCGGCGGTCATCTCGGCATCATAAATCGCAGAATGTGCTTCACTCGCATCCCATTCCAGGTTGGCAGCTTTGACAGACCGTGCTAAGACAGTTTGCCCGTATACCAGGCCAGCTAGCGATACGGTGTCGAAGGTGCTGAACGGGTGGAATGGATTCCGTTTTATACCGCTCCGCTGGGCAGCAGCATTGATAAACTTCAAATCGAAATGTGCATTGTGTCCGACCAAAATAGCCTTGGTACAGCTGTGTTTTTTCAATGCCGTGCGTACCGGTTTAAAGATTTTAGGCAAGGCTATTTTTTCATCGACGGCCATACGAAAAGGATGATCGACGTCGATACCGTTTACTTCCATCGACTTAGGCTCGAGGCGCGAACCTGCGAATGGGTTGACATGGCAGGCGACCGTTTCGGCACAGTAGTAACGGCCGGCTTTGTCTATGTCCACAATGACTGCGGCGATTTGCAGTAACGCATCTGTTTGTTCGTTAAAACCACCGGTTTCGACATCGACAACAATCGGTAAGTAGCCCCTGAACCGTTGGGCGAGGGGCGTAAAATCAGTCATTATTGATTAGTTTCCATTTCAAAATTTCGCCAGCCTTGAACGGAATTAACTCGTCGTTAGGGTAGTCGAGGGATTCGGGAATTTTCCAGCTGGTTTTTTCCAGCTGGATATTGTCATCATTTATCGGCAATTGATAAAAATGCGGGCCGTTGACGCTCATGAAGGCTTCAAAGTGACTGAAATCATCTGTTAACTCAAAAGCTTCTGCATAAAGTTCGATCGCAGAATAAGCAGAATAAATGCCAGCACACCCGCAGGCAGATTCCTTAGCGTCGCGAGCATGTGGTGCGCTGTCGGTGCCAGCGAAAAATTTCACCGAATCACTGGTAGCAGCCTTTAACAGTGCCTGCCTATGGAGTTCGCGCTTGGCAACTGGCAGACAATAGTGATGCGGACGAATCCCGCCGGTGAACATCGCATTGCGGTTAATGAGCAAATGATGGGCGGTGATTGTAGCTGCGATAAAATCGTTTTCTGACGCAACATAATCGACAGCATCAGCGGTGGTGATATGCTCGAAAACAATGCGAAGGTTCGGGAAGTCCTCGTGAATCGACTTCAGGCTGGTATCGATGAAGCACTTTTCACGATCGAAAATATCGACTTCATGCTCGGTTGCTTCGCCATGAATTTGCAGAACCAGACCGTGCTTTTGCATTGCCTCGAGAGCTGGATAAACAGGTTTAAGGCCGGTTACTCCAGCCTCTGAATTAGTCGTCGCACCCGCTGGATAAAGCTTCGCGCCAAAGATAAAGTCAGACTGGCTGGCCCGTTCGATTTCCTCCGCCGAGGTATTATCGGTTAGATATAAAGTCATCAATGGTTGGAAGTCGCTGTGGTCCGGTAGCGCTGACAGTATACGCTGCCGATAAGCACTGGCATCGTCGTAGTTACGAACTGGTGGTTGCAAGTTCGGCATAATAATGGCGCGAGCAAACTGTCGAGCTGTATGAGGCAATACCGCTTCAAGATAAGGCGTATCGCGCAGATGCAGATGCCAGTCATCGGGTCGGATGATCGAGAGTTTATCCATGATTAATTTGATTTATGGGGAGTTCAACTAATAATATCGTGAAAAATTATGGTGGTTTGAATCGTCGGCCGACAAATATGCCGTATAATGCGTCGGCATATCAATGTTTATTTTCAAAATAAATTAATAAAAAGGCGAGTGAACCATGGTAGAAGAAAACGATCTAGATCCCCAGGAAACTCAGGAATGGATAGAGTCACTGGAGTCTGTTCTTGATCGGGAGGGTCCCGAGCGTGCTCATTTCCTGCTCGAAAAATTAATCGATAAGGCTCGGCGTTCTGGCGCTTATCTACCTTATACGGCCAATACTGCTTACGTGAATACGATTCCGGTATCCACGCAACGTCCGATTCCGGGTGATCAGGCGATTGAACATACGATTCGGTCGGTAATTCGCTGGAACGCAGCGGCGATGGTTGTGCACGCGAATCGAAAGTCTTCTGAACTCGGCGGTCATATCGCCAGTTTCGCTTCGGCAGCGACATTATACGACGTTGGTTTCAACCACTTTTTCCGCGGCCCGACCGACGAAAACA
Organism: Gammaproteobacteria bacterium; assembly: GCA_030595795.1. GTDB lineage: Bacteria > Pseudomonadota > Gammaproteobacteria. The sequence goes on along the minus strand of JAUVCH010000052.1, from coordinate 22,022 downwards.
AGGGTGATCTGGTGTTTTTCCAGGGGCATTCAGCACCCGGCATCTACGCCCGAGCTTTTCTCGAAGGTCGTATAAGCGAAGAACAACTAAAGGCTTTTCGTCAGGAAGCGCTGGACGAAAACGGCCTGTCGTCTTATCCGCACCCCTGGTTGATGCCGGACTTCTGGCAATTCCCCACGGTATCGATGGGGCTCGGTCCGATCATGGCGATTTATCAGGCGCGTTTCCTGAAGTATCTGGAAAACCGCGAAATGCTGCCCGCACAGAATCGTAAAGTCTGGGCCTTTATGGGCGATGGTGAAATGGATGAACCCGAGTCCCTCGGCGCCATTTCGCTGGCATCGCGCGAAAATCTCGACAATCTGGTATTCGTGGTTAACTGCAATTTGCAACGACTGGATGGCCCGGTTCGTGGCAACGGTAAAATTATTCAGGAACTCGAAGCGGTATTCCGTGGCGCGGGATGGAATGTCATCAAAGTTATCTGGGGCTCGTACTGGGATCCACTGCTGGCCAAGGATCATGACGGCTTACTACACAAACGTATGGAAGAAGCCATCGATGGTGAATATCAGTCGTACAAAGCAAAAGGCGGCGCGTATACCCGCGAGCACTTTTTTGGCAAATACCCCGAACTAAAAGACATGGTCGCCGATATGTCGGACGAGGATATCTGGCGATTGAATCGTGGCGGCCACGACCCACACAAGGTTTACGCGGCCTATGCCGACGCTGTCGAGCATAAAGACCGACCGACTGTCATTCTTGCCAAGACGGTGAAGGGTTATGGTATGGGTGAGGCCGGCGAAGGCCAGAATATTACCCATTCGCAAAAGAAAATGGGCGAGCAGGCATTGAAGGCATTTCGTGATCGATTCGATATCCCTATCAACGACGATGACATTGCGAGTACGCCTTTTTACCGCTTTCCCGAAGGTAGCGTCGAAGACCTGTATCTGAAAAATCAACGCGAAAAACTCGGAGGCTTTATGCCGGTGCGCGAGGATACTTCCGAACCGCTGGTGATCCCGGGTCTGAAAACTTTCGATGCCCTGTTACAGGATAGCGGAGATCGAGAATTTTCAACCACAATGGCTTTTGTGCGGATACTTTCATCGTTAACGCGGGATAAGCAAATCGGCAAAAATGTCGTGCCCATCGTACCCGACGAAGCGCGTACTTTCGGTATGGAAGGCATGTTTCGCCAACTGGGAATTTACTCCTTCAAGGGCCAGCTCTACGAACCCATGGATTCCGATCAGGTCATGTATTATCGCGAAGATAAAAAAGGCCAGATACTACAGGAAGGTATTAACGAAGCGGGTGCTATGTCGTCGTGGATCGCGGCGGCAACTGCCTATAGCACTCATGGCATCAACATGGTTCCATTTTATATTTATTACTCGATGTTCGGTTTCCAGCGTATCGGTGATCTGGCCTGGGCGGCGGGCGATATGCAGGCGCGAGGATTTCTCATGGGCGGTACCGCGGGTCGCACGACGTTAGCGGGTGAGGGCTTACAACACCAGGATGGTCATAGTCTAATTGTCGCGGGTACGATTCCTAATTGCGTGTCATACGATCCGACCTTCGCCTACGAACTGGCGGTGATTATCCATCAGGGCATGAAACGCATGTATCAGTTATACGACAAGGTGTTTTATTACATCACCGTGATGAACGAAAACTACGCGCACCCGGCGATGCCCAAGGGTGCCGAAGAAGGCATCATCAAGGGTATTTACTGTCTCCAGGAAGGCGATGAAAAGGGCAAGAAAGTACAGCTTATGGGCTCTGGTACGATATTACGCGAAGTCATCGCTGCAGCCGACTTGTTGAAAACAGATTTTGAGATTAACGCCGATGTCTGGAGTGTTACCAGTGTGAATGAACTCGCTCGCGAGGCTAGCGACTGTGGTCGCTGGAATCAGTTACACCCGGTTAAAAAAGCGCGGAAGAGTTATCTCGAAACACAAATGAACGGACGTAAAGGCCCAGCGGTGATGGCGACAGATTACACCCGTGCTTTTGTGAATCAGTTACGCGAGTTTATGCCCGGTCGATTTGTGACTCTGGGCACCGACGGTTACGGTCGCAGTGACACGCGCAAAAATCTGCGCCTGTTCTTCGAGGTTAATCGGTATTATGTTGTTATCGCAGCGCTTAAAGCCCTGTCGGACGACGGAGAAATCGATAATAAAATAGTTCAGCAAGCCATTAAGAAATATGGCGTTGATCCAGAAAAACCCAACCCAATGACTGTGTAGTCGGTTGGATGAGGAAATAATAATGGCAGACTTAACCACGATTAAACTCCCCGATATCGGTGATTTTGACGATATCGAAATCATAGAAGTATTGGTGTCGGCTGGCGATGAAGTTCAGGCCGAAGACTCGATCATCGTCCTCGAATCCGACAAGGCGACGATGGAGATTCCCAGTCCGCTGGCCGGTAAAATAACCTCGGTACTGGTCAAGGTGGGTGATCGTATTGCAGAAGGTAGTGATATTGCGACTATCGAATCATCGGCAGCGACAGTCGAAACACCAGCACAGGCCGCCGTACCAGTCCCGGAAGTGAAGCCCGAAGAAATCACAGTAGATGTGGTGCCGCCAGCGAAATCGCCTAAGCCACCGCCGACCAGTCCGCCTATATCGAACGAAGATCGATCGGGCAATCTGGTGCATGCCAGCCCGTCGATTCGTCGTTATGCGCGCGAACTCGGCGTGAATCTCGATCAGGTAATTGGCAGTGGAGCTAAAGGGCGTATCGTCAAGGCGGATGTCAAAGCGTTTATTAAGTCGGCCATGAGTAGTGGTGGTGCTGCCACTGGTGGTATTTCTGTTGCGGCTATGCCGGATATCGATTTTTCTAAATTCGGTGACATTGAAGCGATCGATTTAAACCGTATAAAGAAAATTTCAGGTGCCCATTTGCATCGCAGTTGGGTGACCGTGCCGCATGTCACCCAGTTCGACGATGCTGATATTACCGATCTCGAGGCTTTTCGAAAATCGCTTGCCAAAGAGGCCGAAAAGCGGGGCGTTCGACTCACACCGTTGGTGTTCATAATGAAAGCCGTGGTCGCCGCATTGAAAGCATTCCCCAATTTTAATGCTTCGCTCGAAAGCAGCGGCGAGCGACTGATTCTGAAGAAATATTTCAATGTCGGCGTCGCAGTCGATACGCCAAATGGCCTGGTCGTACCGGTGATACGTGACGTCGATCAAAAAGGCCTGTTTGACCTGGCGGCGGAGCTTTCCGATACCGCTGGTCGCGCTCGAGACGGCAAGCTGGCACCCAAAGATATGCAGGGTGGCTGTTTCTCTATATCGAGTCTTGGCGGTATAGGCGGTTCGCATTTCACACCGATTGTCAATGCACCGGAAGTCGCGATTCTTGGTGTGGGTAAAGCGAAAATGCAGCCGGTTTATCAGGACGATGGTAGTTTCCGTCCCGGCTTAATTTTACCGCTAGCACTATCCTATGATCATCGAGTTATCGACGGTGCACAAGGCGCAAGGTTCACCAGCTATTTGAGCCAGGTCGTCGCAGACATACGAAGGGTATTATTATAATCATGAGCTCAACAACTAATGAGAAGGCAGATATGGAAACCGAAGTACTTGTTTTAGGCGCCGGCCCCGGAGGCTACACCGCAGCATTCAGAGCATCCGACCTGGGTAAAAAAGTTACTCTGGTCGAACGCTACGACTCACTCGGCGGTGTTTGCCTGAACGTTGGTTGTATCCCCTCCAAGGCGTTATTGCATACTGCACAGGTAATTAATGAAGCCGATCATATGAAGGCCAACGGTGTCGATTTCGGTAAACCGAAAATCGATTTAGACGGTATCAGGGGCTTTAAAGATAAAGTCGTCACTAAATTAACAGGTGGCTTGAAGGCGCTGGCGAAACAACGCAAGGTTGAGATAGTTACCGGTTTGGGTAGCTTCGTCGATGCAAACACGCTGGCCATCGAAAAAGACGGCAAGACAACAAATATCCGTTTCGAGAACTGCATTATCGCGGCGGGTTCGCAGGCGACTGAAATACCACCTTTCCCGAATGACGATCCACGTCTAATGGATTCAACCGACGCACTGGATTTAACCGATGTACCGAAGAATTTACTCATCGTTGGCGGTGGCATTATCGGTCTGGAAATGGCGACGGTCTACGATGCCCTTGGCTCTGAAATCACAGTAGTTGAATTTATGGATAGCCTGATTCCTGGCTGTGATAAAGACCTGGTAAGACCTTTAAGTAAGCGTATATCAAAGCGCTACAAGGCAATTTACCTGAAAACCAAAGTGTCGGAGATTAAGGCACAAAAGAGTGGTTTGAAGGTCAGCTTCGAAGGGGACAAGGCACCCGATCCTCAGATTTTTGACAAGGTGCTGGTAGCAGTTGGCCGGCGTCCAAACGGTTTCAAAATAGGCGCCGCCAATGCCGGTATCGAAGTAGACGAAGCCGGGTTTATTCCTGTTGATAATCAGATGCGTACCAATGTGCCAAATATATTTGCTATTGGTGACATTGTTGGTCAGCCGATGCTGGCGCACAAGGCGACGCACGAAGCCAAGGTCGCTGCCGAAGTCATTGCCGGTATGAAATCATGGTTTGAGCCGATGACGATCCCATCGGTTGCCTATACCGATCCCGAAGTTGCCTGGATGGGTCTTAGTGAAACCGAAGCCAAAGCTCAGGGTGTTGAATACGAAAAAGGTGCATTTCCCTGGGCAGCGAGCGGTCGATCGCTCGGACTGGATCGTGACGAAGGCTTAACCAAAGTGTTGTTCGACAAGGAAACTAAGCGCATCCTCGGTGCGGGTATCGTCGGTCCCAACGCCGGTGAATTAATCTCCGAAGCTGTGCTCGCTCTGGAAATGGGTGCCGATGCAGAAGACATCGGCTTGACCATTCATCCTCATCCGACCCTGTCAGAAACCTTCAATTTCGCTGCCGAAATGGCCGAAGGCACTATTACCGATTTGTATATTCCGAAAAAGAAATAATACAAACGGACAGAGTTTTGCTTCATTACCAACAATATGGTGCCGGTGAGCCACTGGTAATTCTGCATGGTCTATTTGGCTCCAGCAAAAACTGGCAGTCACTGGCGAAGCAGTTTTCTGAGTATTTCAGCGTCTACACCGTCGATTTGCGTAATCACGGTTTGTCCTTTCATGATGACGAAATGAATTACTCAGTGATGGCCGATGATGTTATACGATTACTGGGATCTCTTGGTTTGCCTGCCTTTAATCTGCTAGGTCATAGTATGGGTGGTAAGGTTGCTATGATTCTAGCCAACAATAATCCGGATATGATCTCGAAACTGGTGGTTGCCGATATAGCACCGGTAGCGTACCAGCATCATCACAATGGATTGCTGGAGCCAATTATGGTGTTGCCTCTGGTAGATATTGATAGTCGTGCCTCGGCTGATGCGGCATTAAAACCGGCCATACCCGACCCAATGTTGCGCGGATTCCTGTTGCAGAATTTAGCCAGGGAAGGTGATAGCTGGCGCTGGAAAGTTAACTGGCCTGCTATCGATCGGCATATGTCTGAGCTGACTGGTTTTCCCTTATCAGAAAGTGATTGGCTGATTGATATTCCAACATTGTTCATGCGCGGTGAGAACTCAGATTATATCGGTACGGACGAGGTTACTGAAATTGAAGGCCATTTCAGTGATGCCAGAATCGAAACTCTGGAACAGGCTGGTCATTGGTTGCATGCTGAGCGGCCGCAGGAGTTTCTAAAAATGGTTTCGGATTTTCTGCGTTGAGTTACTTATCCCCATGACTAACATAAGCAGGCGCGAAGCAGTTTTGATCGAGGCTATGGATAATATCCCGGCCGCCTTCGTGGTGTATGACAAACATGATCGGCTTATCGTATGCAATGCGAAGTTTCGTGAATTCTATGGTTATTCGGAAGCCGATACCGCTCCGGGCGTTACCCATCAGGAACTGGGTTTAATCGACCAACGACGCGGTGTTATTGTTGCCGGAATGTCCTCTGAAGATTATATGGAAAGTCGCCTTAAATACCGGGCTTCATTTGATGACGAACAGCTAGTTAAATTATCTGATGGCCGCCTAATCTCGACGAGAGAACGGCCCATTGCCAGTGGTGGTTTCGTTAGCATCCAAATCGATGTTTCCGAAATCACAGAGGCTCAGGCCATTCTGGAACACTACGCGACTACCGACGAACTAACGGGATTAATTAATCGGCGCGTCGGTTTGCAAATGATGAGCAAATTGATGTCTCAGCACAAACGAAGCGGTGACGACCTTTCCATTTGCTATATCGATATAGATGGACTTAAAGCCGTGAACGACGAGTTCGGACATGAAAGGGGAGACTGGTTGATAAAGACTATCGGTAATACTGTTAAGGAAGCCATAAGAGACAGCGACATAGTCATGCGCCTCGGTGGCGACGAGTTTTTGATCATCTTTCCTCAATGTTCAGTCGCACAGGCAAATTTAATAATTAAAGCGATCCAGGAGCGCCTATCTGAAATTGAAGTGAGTGAAAAAACACTCTTCGCCCTTGGTTTCAGCTACGGGACGGCATCCTATCAACATGAAATATTCAGATCAGTAGAGGAATACATCGCTCATTCCGACAATTTGATGTATCAAAATAAGCTTGAGAAAAATGGCCCTCGCTAAATCTGCCCTTAGCTGTTTTTGGTTTCAATTCATGATTTATGTACAAATTTCACTTGAGTGTTTTCAACGAGAAAAATGCAGTTTTTGCCCTAGCATGTCCGGGGTAACCAGAACCACCCCCTCATCGCTAACATAAAATCGTTGTTTGTCATCTCTATGATTTTCTCCGACAATGGTACCGTCCGGTATCGTCGTTGACTTGTCAATAATGGATTTATTTATCCGGCAATTTTTACCGATAACCACGTTCGGCAAAATGACAGAATCGCTAATAACCGTATGGTCGTCGACATGGACGTTACTGGATAACAGGCTGTGATTAACGCTTGCACCCGAAATAATACAACCTCCCGATATTAATGAGTCCGTTACTATGCCTCTTCGATCTGTGTCGTTAAAGATAAGCTTGGCAGGTGGGGTTTGTTCCTGGAATGTCCATATGGGCCAATGTCGATCATACAGGTTCAATTCTGGTGTGATATCCATTAGCTCCATATTTGCTTTCCAGTAAGAATCAATGGTACCGACATCGCGCCAATAGCCTCTTTTACCATTAGTCTCATTATGAAAAGGGTAGGCAAAAACCCGATGAATTCCGATAATTGAAGGAATAATATCGTGACCAAAGTCGTGTCTACTTTGACTGGAATCGGAATCTTTTATCAAATGCTCGATCAAAAACTCGGTATCAAATACGTAAATCCCCATTGAAACAGCGGCGACATTTGCCTCATCAGGTCTCGCACAGGGGTTGTCCGGCTTTTCTGAAAAATCGACAACACGATTGCTATTATCTATCTCCATAACGCCAAAATTGACCGCCTCGTCGATTGGCACATCAATACAGCCAATGGTTAAATCCGCATTATTTTCCACATGAAAGGCCAACATCGGGCCATAGTCCATTTTATAAACATGATCGCCCGCCAGAATAATGACCATCCGTGGATTATGGCTGCGTATGATATCGATGTTCTGGTAGACAGCATCGGCTGTACCGAGGTACCAAGATCGCTCGATTCGCTGTTGAGCGGGCAATAATTCGATAAACTCGCCAAATTCACCGCGCAGGAAGCTCCAGCCTTTCTGGATGTGCCGAATTAAAGAATGCGCCTTATATTGCGATATAACGCCTATTTGGCGAATCCCGGAATTGACGCAGTTTGACAGCGTGAAATCAATTATTCGATATTTACCACCGAAGGGGATCGCGGGTTTAGCGCGCCATAGGGTGAAATCATGCAATCTGCTGCCACGCCCACCCGCTAATATTAACCCCAGAGTATCTCTGGTCAGCTTACTGACGAATCGAGGTTCGTAGAGATCATCCATCATTTAACGACCCATGCACTCAGTAGCTAGCTAGGAATAGATGGTGCCAGCAATAGTCTCATTCGCGCGATAAAAATCGGCTAGGAGATCGCTGTGTTTATCAGCCCACATTAACCCTGCGCCCTTTTCCGAAACATGGACTACCAGCGCTTTGTATTCAAGTCTTGATGGCCTTGCTGAATAACCAGAACCTATTTTAAGGGTTAATAAATCCCCTTCATCAAACTTACTTTCATCGCAGGAAAGAAATAAGCCACCCTGGCCAATATTACTAGTCTGGCATCGATCAAAATGCTCGGATCCCCGAAGAGCTTCAAGATGAATTGCCACCCTGGTGCGCGCACCCCATCGATGTTCCATGTCGACCCCCGAGTCAACGTCAATAAATGGCCTACATACTAATTTTATTCAGGGCGTTTGAAGTTGACCCTAATCAATTCTACGATCCAATATCGGAAAATGACTGGAAGATTTACATTCCTACATTGTTCATGCGCGGTGAGAGTTCTGATTATGTCGGTGCTATAGAGATTGCTGAAATCGGAAGTCATTTCAGTGATGACAGGATCGAAACCATTAAGCAGGCAAGTCACTGGTTACATGCTGAACAACCACAGAAGTTTCCTTACACTGGTTCGGATTTCCTGCGTTAAGTTACTTAAATAATGAAAGAAACCTATGTTTTACCTTAAACGGGTGATTCATTAATGGCGTATCGCTGGTACGATTAATATAGAAAATTATAATTTGAGAAATGGCGTGTATGCGGAGGATAAATAGTATGAACAACGGCAACACGAACCGGGGTCAAATTTGGCCTAACGAACAGAAGGAAAAGGATACTCAGCCTGATTTCGAAGGTTCGTTAAATGTCAAAGGTGAGGAGTTCTGGATTTCGGCCTGGAAGAAAAAAGGGAGTGAAAATAATAAATCTCCAGTTTTGTCATTTTCTGTTCGGCCGAAGGATAAACCGACGATAGAGCAGGCAAAGGATTATATTGTGATGACAGATAGTCAATCTGGAGCCTGATATTAAAAATGGTTGATCGCGGAATACGCGATTTACATTAGTATAGAGAGGGATTTAGTCATGGTTCAGTATGCTGAAAACGGAAGTAGCACAGTACAATTTGAACTTGGTCAAATGTTCCAACAGGGGAATGACAAGACGCGGGATTACGAGCAAGCTGCCAAATGGTACTCGCTGTCGGCCAAGCAGGGTTTCCGCAGAGCACAACACCGATTGGGGGCGATGTATGCACGGGGTTGGGGCGTGACGAGGAATTATATCGAAGCTTACGCCTGGTGTAGGGTATCGGCAGCGCAACACTCCCGTAGAGCATTGTTAAAGCTCAGGAAAATTGAGCCGAAAATGTCTACGGAACAAATCTCTTATGCAAAGATGTTATCGAGACGATACTACGATATGTACGTAGCGCCATTCGCGAATTTAAGGCGAAGTTAAACAAAAAAACACTCAAGATCCCAGTTTCATTGCCGATATATACGGTATCACCACGACTGGTTTTGACGATGCTAAGCCGCATATCATTTTTACTATGTTTGCTCACAATGCTTTCAAACGCTCACGCCATCGAGCGCAAATACCTAGCGCCAATGGAAGATTCGCGCTGGCAGATGACCGTCGATACGCGATTGAATTGCGAGATGGAACATGAGATTCCACGATTCGGTAAAGCGGTATTCTCTCAGTCCGCTGGTCGTGATTTACAGTTAAAATTGATTACACATCAGCGTTTCAACAGCGGCATAGCAGTCGATTTTCTGTCTGAATCACCGCACTGGAAGTCGAAAGAAACCCAATTAAAGCTAGCAAGCCTTGCCACACGAGAAAGCGCGGTTTTGCTTAATGTCGGCACTCGTACCGCCAAACATGCTTACCTGGAGCTACACGACGGATTTCGCCCCGGGTTTTATTTTGCCTCAAATAAAGACCTGATTGATCCAACAACGGTGATGATGTCCACCGTCAGGTTTCGAAGCGCGGAACCTGATTTCGAGCAGTGTATTAGCAATCTTTATCCCGAGAACTTCGACGACATTAATATTGCCAGCATCCACTTTGAGCACGACGATGAATTTCCAATTTTAGAAGAGGAAGAAACTGCATTACAGCAAATGTTTGACTATATGAAAATTGATAAGTCCATCAACGAGATTGTGGTTTCCGGGCATGCCGACAAATCTGGTGCAATTTGTTACAACGATACACTGTCGGAACGTCGAGCCTTATATGTTTACGACATGCTAGTCGCAAACGGCATCGACCCAAGGATGATTACGCTGGATTATTTTGGTGAACTCAGGCCTTTGGTCAAGGGTGAATCCACGATCGCGCTGGCAGCCAATCGTCGGGTAACCGTTGAATTACGACATTAACAGTCCAGCAAGGAGCATGAAACTAAGCTATATACGGGACTAATATCAATAAAATCAGGTAACAAGCAATGAGTGATGTAGATGAGCTTGCCGTTCAACGATTGATGCAGCGTTTCGAACACGAAATTGTCGAAGTAAATCGTCGGCATATTGGGAAAATTACCGGTGAAATCGGCGAGAGCGATGTTTTAAAAATGGGTGAATCGATTTCGGTTTGCCGCGCAAATTACCTTAAAGCCGTCCTCGAAGTGGCTAAAAATGAAGATGGAAATCTAGCCGAGGACTTGACTAATAAGGTGAGAAACCAACGATTGTTATACGAAGAAACCATGCTCGGATTTGCGGCGCTACGCCATGCGCTGGAACGTGGCTACGTTGTTATCAGCGATGCCTGAATCCCCAGAATATTAGCCTCGGTTGAGGCGCGAATATTTCGAATGCCAGTAAACCTCCTTGCCATCCTGTTTGAAAGCAACGTGGCGCGCGAGGATAAACAGTAAGTCCGATAGTCGATTAATATACTGCGCAGTAACTGGATTCAGGTCTTCCGACTGTCTCAACTGATGCAGTGATCGTTCTACTCGGCGACAGGTGGCGCGGGCCAGCTGCAGGAAGGCCACCGGTTGCGAGCCTCCAGGTAAAATAAATTCTTTCAAGGGTGGTAATGGTTCGTTAAAGCTGGCCGCCGAAGCTTCGATTTCGTCGACATAAACAGACTGGATCAAAACCTTCCCAGGCTGGCATAGTTCGGCCCCTATGTCGAACAGGTCGTGCTGTATAGCAAACAATACCGAACGACAGTCCTCGTCCTCAAGAAAGCTCAGCGCAATGCCTAACGTGGTATTCAATTCATCGACTTCACCCAGGCAATGGATGCGCTGATCGTGTTTATCGCGGCGGCTACCATCGGCCAGGCCGGTGCTGCCTTTATCTCCGGTTCGGGTGACGATACTCGATAGACGATTTCCCATGAATTACCTCAGGCATACTGGCTGAAAGATCGCGAAGCATATCAGAAACTATGCTATTCATTCAGGCATTCTGTCTCTATAATTTGAGACCCTGATTTACCGTGTTTTAATCAAGGTTTTATAATTCCCATGTTTAGTTTTAAATCCAGTGCCTGGCAGCTCGGACTGACTGGAAGTCTTCTGATTCTCGCCTTTTTCGTCAGCCAAACGGATACCGTTTCGGGTCTGGAGTACGGCCTGTTCGATTTTATTCTCAATTTTCAACCGAGCCAGACTATTATTGATAATGGCCCGGTGCGGCCGGTGCCGGTCTGGGCGATGTTAATCGTCTACGCCCTTATTTTTGTCGTGTACGTTCGTAAATATACCCGCAGTAGAACCACCGCCGTTTCATTTATATCGCTCAGTATTATCCTGTTTTCGTTGTTTATGATGGAATTATTGCTAGCGATATTAGGCGGACTGTTTTTACCCGTCCTGCTACCGATATTTCTCATGTTCATGATGTCTTCGGCTTACTGGGTGATGGATTTTTACCAGCGATTTTTGGCACTGACATTACTGGTGGAAAAATCGGTGTCACTAGACGATGTTCGGGAGCGAATTGATGATGGTGATTTAAAATCAGCGTTAATATTTCTTAAACTGTGCCCAATGAGCGACGACTTGCTTGAACTCGGCTACGAGTTGGGTATGCTATTAGAATCTCGTAATCATTGGGCGAGCGCGTTAAACCTGTACCACTGGTTATCGTTGTTTGATCCGGGAATGAGAGGGTTTATCACTCGTGTGGAAGAGATCAGGAAGCAAAAACCACCTGTCAACGAGAACGAAGAGACGGATTATAGTGTGAAGCACATCGGACATTATCAGATAATAAAAAAGATCGCGCGTGGATCGACGGCAAATGTTTACGAAGGCTATGATTTACGCACGCATAATCGAGTTGCTGTGAAAGTGATGTCCTCCCGACTGGATGATGGCACAGAGGGAGAGCGCATTCGGCACTGGTTACACGAGGCGGAAATTGTTTCACAACTCGACCATCCTAATATAGCCAAAATTCACGATGCAGCGATTTTAGACGACATTCCCTATATAGCGATGGATTATATTTCGGGGCATTCGATGGCGTTGCGCTTGCGCAAGCGTGAGTATATTACCGTCGGCGAGTGTATTCGTATTTCTAAAGCGGTTCTCAGTGCGCTCGCTGTGGCGCATAAGAACGGCGTTATCCATGGTGATATCAAACCCGCTAATATCATGTACGATGACCGCGAAGAAACCTATATTGTGACCGATTTCGGTGCTGCCTACAGTGATTCTTCCACCAGGAAGGGCGACAATATCATCGTCGGTACGCCGTCATACATGTCGCCCGAGCAACTAGAAGGTAAAAAGCTGGATGGCCGTTCGGATCTGTTCTCTCTAGCCGTTACCCTCTATCACCTGTTAACCGGCCATCAGCCGTTTAGTGGGAGTAATTTGCCGCAGCTAAAGCGCAGTATTATTAACGATGAACCCGATCTCGATCACCTCACATTACCAGCCGGTATTATGGAAGTCATCATGAAGGCCCTGGAAAAGAAAGCATACATGCGATTTGCTGACGCCCAACAAATGCTTGCTGCGGTAGAATATTGTGAGGCGCAGTTACGGGAGAGACTGAAGAGTTTCTAAAATCCTCAGAGAGCTCGGTTTTGTAGGCGTCGTTCCCGCCAGGCAATAAGCAGCCCTGCGGCAACCACTAAAATTACGCCCGGAAAAAGTCGATCAAACGGTGCTTCGTTAAAAAACATCCAGCCAAGTACGAACGAAAAAGGAATGCCAAAATACTCAAATGGTGAAAGATTGCCGGGCTGCGTGAGTCGATAGGCGTGAACCAGGAATAACACCGCAAATCCGCCTACCATACCCATGCTGATAAGCCAGAGCCAGTCTGTGGTGGATTCGACGCTGGTGTATCCACCGATAACCAGCAATATTAGGCCCGATCCGACCAAAGCACCGACCGAAGCGTATAAATTGAGCATTGCAGTCGAAATTCTGTTGTCAAGCAGACGTACACTAACCACCGATAGCGAGTAACCAAAGGCAGCGAAGATTGGCAATATGGCGTAAGCAGTAAAAATTTCATTACCTGGACTGACAATTAACATAACCCCGATGAAACCAGTAGCAACCGCTATCCACCGCCAGACTCCAACATGGTGTTTAAGTAGGATCACCGATAATAGCGTGATAAATATAGGGCCTATAAAAGTCAGCGTCGTCGCCGTGGCCAGCTCCATGTTGATGATCGACAGATAAAAGCAAAATTGCGCACCAGCTACAAAAAGACCGCGAGTTAAAGCCAGCGGCCACTGATGAATTTTCCATTGGCGACCACCATCGTGCCATTCGCGTGAAGCTAGTAATACGATGAAACTTGGGAATAGTCCGAAGATATTGCGAAAGGTAGCCAGTTGCTGAACCGGGTAATAATCCCCCATATATTTGATAATGACGCCCTGAATATCGAACAGCAATATTGCCAGTAGTATAAAAATTACGGCTTTTGCAAAACTGGGTATCGAATTGGTCAAAGGTTTATGGCTCGGTCGTGGTTTTCATCGTTAAAAAATCGGCTATTGTAGCCTTATTTGTAGAATATGGCATAGACGTGAATGCCCATACGTCCTACAATGCGCCCTCAAGAAGATGCTGCTTCCGCAGTGTAATATCTTAAGAATTTATAAATGTGGGAAGAACCAGCGGTTCCTCCCATTTTTGTGCGCGCGCATTTTTTTGAACCTGGAGGTTTTGTGCCCAAACCAGCAATTCTCGCTCTCGAAGACGGCAGCTTTTTTGAAGGCAGCTCGATCGGGGCCGATGGTGTCACTACTGGCGAAGTGGTATTTAATACTGCAATGACCGGTTATCAGGAAATTCTGACCGACCCTTCCTACTGCCAACAACTGATAACCCTGACTTATCCGCACATCGGCAATACCGGTGTTAATCAGGAGGATGAAGAAGCCACTCATATTCACGCCAGCGGACTGATTATTCGTGACCTGCCACTGCTGGCGAGTAATTGGCGTAGCGAGTCCAGCTTGCAGGGCTACCTCAAAAATCGAAAGGTCATCGCCATAGCAGACATCGATACCCGTAAGCTAACCCGCTTGCTGCGTGACAAAGGTGCTCAAAGCGGAGCGATAATGGCTGGCGACGACGCCACGGTCGAAAAAGCCCTCGAGGCTGCCGCCAGCTTTGCTGGACTTGCCGGCGCTGATTTGGCAAAAGTCGTCACCACATCTGAAAAATACGAATGGCGGCAATCGACCTGGTCACTTACGAACGGCTATGTTGACGTTGCCGATAGCCGATTCCATATCGTCGCTTACGATTATGGCATTAAGAAGAATATTCTCTGCATGCTGGTTGAACGGGGTGCGCGAGTCACCGTGGTTCCGGCTCAGATGCCAGCCGCAGAAGTCCTGGAGATGAATCCCGACGGTGTGTTTCTATCCAATGGTCCAGGTGATCCGGAGCCCTGCGATTACGCGATCGATGCCATCGCAGAAATTCTACAGACGGATATCCCGGTATTTGGCATTTGTCTCGGGCATCAGTTACTGGCTTTGGCCAGTGGCGCAAAGACCATGAAAATGAAGTTTGGCCATCACGGTGCCAATCATCCAGTGCAGAATCTCGATAGCGGCGTGGTGATGATTACCAGTCAGAACCATGGTTTTGCGGTCGATGAATCGAGTCTGCCCGATAACCTGCGCGCGACCCACCGCTCGTTGTTCGATGGCAGTTTGCAGGCAGTTCACAGGACAGACAAGGCGGCTTTCAGTTTTCAGGGGCATCCAGAAGCAAGCCCCGGTCCTCACGATGTGGCACCGATGTTCGACCACTTTTTTGAATTAATTGAAGCTCAAATTGGCTCCACAGACAAAGCTGGAGTTGCCTGATGCCGTTAAGACAGGATATTAAATCCGTATTGATTATCGGCGCGGGCCCCATCGTTATCGGTCAGGCCTGTGAATTCGATTACTCAGGTGCGCAGGCCTGTAAAGCGCTCAAAGAGGAAGGCTTGCGGGTTATTCTGATTAATTCCAATCCTGCGACGATTATGACCGATCCAGGAACGGCTGATTCGGTTTATATCGAGCCCATTACCTGGCAGGTAGTCGAAAAGATCATCGAAAAAGAGCGCCCCGATGTACTGCTGCCGACCATGGGTGGACAAACAGCGTTGAACTGCGCACTCGATCTGGACCGAGAAGGTGTATTGAAAAAATACGATGTCGAGATGATCGGCGCAACTCGCGACGCCATCGACATGGCCGAAGATCGAGAAAAATTTCGCGTGGCGATGACCGAAATCGGACTCGCCACACCAAAAGCTTTTATCGCGCATAGCCTCGAAGAAGCCTGGCAGGGTCAGTCACAGATAGGCTTCCCAATTATTATCCGACCATCATTCACCATGGGTGGTAGTGGTGGTGGAATTGCCTATAACCGCGAAGAGTTCGAAGATATCATCAAGCGTGGGCTCGAACTGTCTCCGACCACCGAAGTGCTAATCGAAATATCGGTGCTCGGCTGGAAAGAGTACGAAATGGAAGTGGTCCGCGACCGTAATGATAACTGCATAATTATCTGTTCGATCGAGAATCTCGACCCGATGGGCGTACATACTGGTGACTCGATTACGGTCGCGCCAGCGCAAACGCTAACCGATAAGGAATATCAAATTATGCGTAACGCGTCGTTAGCGGTGCTACGCAAGATCGGAGTCGAAACCGGTGGTTCCAATGTGCAGTTTGCGATTAATCCCGAAAATGGTGAAATGATCATCATCGAGATGAACCCGCGGGTGTCGCGTTCTTCGGCGTTGGCGTCTAAAGCGACGGGCTTCCCGATTGCGAAAGTAGCCGCCAAGCTGGCAGTCGGATATACCCTCGATGAACTCCGTAACGATATCACCGGTGGTGTGACTCCGGCGTCCTTCGAGCCGTCGATTGATTACGTCGTCACCAAGATACCGCGTTTTACCTTCGAAAAATTCCCGCAGGCCGATGATCGGTTGTCGACGCAAATGAAATCGGTGGGCGAAGTCATGGCGATTGGTCGAAGCTTCCAGGAGTCCTTCCAGAAAGCGCTGCGCGGACTGGAAACAGGCGTATTTGGCCTGGACGAAATAGTCGATCAAAATCAGAGCAAGGACGAACTCGAAGACCTTTATCGGAAAGAACTGAAACTACCGGGCGCAAAGCGTATCTGGTATGTGGCTGACGCCTTCCGTTCGGGCTATTCGCTGGGACAGATTTTCGACATGACTGCCATCGACCCCTGGTTTCTGGTGCAGATAGAAGACCTGATTCGTACGGAAAAAGAACTGGTTGGTCAAAAGGTTGAAAATTTGAGTAAAGCGGACTTTCGTGCGCTCAAGCGTAAAGGCTTTGCTGATCGGCGTTTGGCTAAATTACTCGACTGCGACGAAGTAAAACTGGCTGAATTGCGTCGCGAGCTTGGTGTAAGGCCGGTTTACAAGCGCGTCGATACCTGCGCCGCAGAATTTGCTTCTTCGACCGCGTATTTATACTCCACTTACGAAGACGAATGCGAAGCCGAGCCCAGTCAGCGCAATAAAATTGTCGTGCTTGGCGGTGGGCCGAATCGTATCGGGCAGGGTATAGAGTTCGATTATTGTTGCGTACATGCGGCAATGGCGATGCGCGAAGACGGTTACGAAACCATCATGGTTAACTGTAATCCAGAAACCGTTTCGACCGACTACGATACCTCGGATCGTCTCTATTTCGAGCCACTGACTTACGAGGATGTGCTCGAAATCATTCATCTGGAAAAACCCAAAGGTGTGATTGTGCAATTTGGCGGGCAGACGCCTTTAAACCTCGCGCGTTCGCTGGAAGCCGCCGGTGTACCGATTATCGGAACTACGCCGGACTCGATAGATCTGGCTGAAGATCGGGAGCGTTTCCAGCAAATGGTTAATGAGCTTGGCCTGTTACAGCCGCCTAATCGGATCGCATTTGACGTAGAGTCATCTGCGGCTCTGGCCGAACAAGTTGGTTTCCCATTAGTGGTGCGTCCTTCCTACGTGCTCGGTGGTCGGGCCATGGAAATTGTCTACGATCAGGAAGATCTGGCTCGTTACATGACCGAGGCGGTTAAGGTCACTAAAGACTCACCAGTATTGCTAGACCGTTTTCTGGATGAAGCAGTAGAGGTCGATGTCGACGCTATCTGTGATGGTGAGAATGTTTTCATCGGCGGTTTGATGGAGCATATCGAACAGGCGGGTGTGCACTCGGGAGATTCGGCTTGCTCCTTACCACCTTACACGCTCTCCGCTGAAATCCAGCAAAGACTTTGCGATCAGGTCGGGGCCATGGCAAAAGCCTTGAAAGTAGTCGGTTTGATGAATACCCAGTTTGCCATTAAGGGTGAAGATGTTTTTATCCTAGAAGTGAATCCCCGCGCATCGCGTACGGTGCCTTTCGTCTCCAAGGCCACGGGCGTGCCATTGGCGAAAGTCGCGGCTCGATGCATGGTTGGACAAACGTTAGCGCAACAGGACTGCATAGATCGCGTGACACCCGATTTTGTATCGGTGAAAGAGTCGGTATTTCCATTCGCTAAGTTTCAGGGTGTCGATCCCATACTCGGACCGGAAATGAAATCGACCGGCGAAGTCATGGGTATAGGAAAAACATTTGCGGAAGCCTTCGCCAAGGGCTTGCTGGCTGCGGGAGGTAAGATACCTGAGCCAGGCACTGTATTTATCAGTGTGCGGGAAACCGATAAGAATGCTGCTACTGAACTCGCCAGGGATCTTCACCAGCGGGGCTTTAATTTAGTCGCCACTGGCGGAACTGCGAGAGCCATTAAAGCGGCTGGCGTCGAGTGCGAACAGGTTAATAAGGTCAAGGAAGGGCGGCCGCATATTGTTGATATGATCAAGAACGATGAGATCGTTTTGATCATTAATACCACCGAAGGTCGATCGGCAATCGCAGATTCTTATGCTATTCGTAGAGAAGCCTTAATGCATTCGGTTGCTTATACGACAACCCTGTCGGGTGGCAGAGCGACCTGTCAGGCTATGTCGCACAGAGAAGTCGGAGAAGTTTACCGGTTGCAATCGTTACATGCGCAATAAGAATTAGGTAATAAAAATGAATCAGGTACCAGTCACCGCCGTAGGCGCGGAAAGATTAAAAGACGAGCTCAAAGAGCTGAAATTCGTTAAACGACCGCTAGTTATCGAAGCGATTGCTGTGGCGAGGGATCACGGTGATTTAAAGGAAAACGCAGAATACCATGCAGCCCGCGAAGAGCAGGGATTCATGGAAGGCCGCATTGCCGAGCTGGAATCTGTGCTGTCTAACGCGCAAATCATCGATGTCGCAAAGCTAAATCAGAGCGGTAGAGTGGTGTTTGGTTGCACAGTCGATATAATCGACATGGAAAGTGATGAAGAAGTCACCTATCAAATTGTGGGCAATATCGAAGCCGATATTAACAAGAACCGAATCGCAATCAGCTCGCCCATTGCTCGCGCGTTAATCGGTAAGGAGGTAGGTGAAGACGTTGCCGTTCAGGCGCCCGCTGGTACGCGTGAATATGAGATTACAGCGGTTCGATACGTTTAGTCAGTTGTGATGAATTTTGCGTAACGATCGGGCTCTTTATTGCGACGGTACAAGACGGCAACATGACCGATGGTTTGAATAATACTAGCCTGATGTTTTTGCGCAATTGAGGTAATCATCTGCTTTTTGTCGTTGGCATCAAGCCCAGGAACCCGTATTTTGATGAGTTCGTGGTGCGACAGAGCATTATCTATTTCCATGTGTACATTGTCACTCAGGCCATTTTGGCCAATCATAACAACGGGCTTCAGTTTGAGTCGGTGTGCTTCCGCGCGTAATTGTTTAGCCGATGATTTGTTTAAATTCATGAGTTCGATGTTAGCCTGTGTTCAGAGCCGCGCATACTATCATAGCCATCGGAGATGTCAGCTTGTCGCGTTCAAAAAGTAGTTCGACCTGGCTGCAGGAACACCACGACGATCAATATGTCTTACAGGCACGTCGTGATGGTTATCGCTCGCGTGCTGTGTATAAACTGATAGAAATCCAGCAAAAGGATCAGGTGCTTAAGCCTGGCCAGTTTGTGCTCGATTTAGGTGCAGCGCCCGGTGGCTGGAGCGAATATGCTGCGCAGTTTGTGAGCGATAAAGGTCGTTTGATCGCGGTTGATCTATTGCCGATAGAGCCAATTGGCGGGGTCGAATTTATTCAGGGTGATTTTACCGAGCAGCCCACACTCGATGAAATTCTAAAACTGATCGAGGGGCGGGATATTGACCTTGTATTATCGGATATGGCCCCCAACTTAAGCGGTATGGTATCCGTCGACCAGCCGAGATCGATGTATTTGGCCGAGCTGGCGTTTGAGCTGGCGCGGGATTATCTGGGGAGAAATGGTGTTTTTGTGACGAAGCTATTTCAGGGAGAGGGGTTTGACGCTTATATATCATCGCTCCGAGGTAGTTTTAAAACGGTTAAATTAAGAAAACCAGACGCGTCGAGACCAAGGTCTCGTGAAATTTATGCCGTTTGTCGTGGTCTCAGATAAAACAGTTTCGCCAAAATGCGCTAGTATCTAGTGATATTAAGGGTAAAATGCGATGCATATACGCAACATAAAACACAACAGGTGTTAATTAAAGTGAATGATGTAGCAAAGAATTTAATTTTATGGGTTGTGATTGCCGTGGTACTGCTGTCGGTATTTCACAACTTCAATAGCCGATCGACCCCCAGTAACGAATTTATCTATTCGGAGTTCCTGACTCAGGTAAAGCAGGGGCAGGTGCGAGAGGTAATCATAGAAGGCAAGAATATACACGGAATATTACTATCGGGTAGCAAATTCACTACCTATAGCCCGGAAACCGATAACACCGCATTAATAGGTGAGCTGGTCCGTTCCAATGTTGCCATTAAAGGACAGGCCCCTGAGCCTCCATCCCTGCTTGCGCAAATGTTTATAAGCTGGTTTCCTTTTATCATCTTAATCGGCCTCTGGGTTTTCTTTATGCGCCAGATGCAGGGCGGTGGCGGTGGTCGTGGAGCCATGTCCTTTGGTAAGAGTAAGGCTCGCCTGCTTGGCGAAGATCAAATTAACATCAGTTTTAACGATGTCGCCGGTGTTGACGAAGCCAAGGAAGAAGTCGGCGAGCTGGTCGAATTTTTACGCGATCCTTCAAAGTTTCAAAAGCTCGGTGGCAAAATTCCATGCGGTATATTGATGGTCGGCGCACCCGGCACCGGTAAAACCCTGCTGGCAAAAGCCATTGCCGGCGAAGCTAAAGTACCATTCTTCACTATTTCTGGCTCGGATTTCGTCGAAATGTTTGTCGGTGTCGGCGCTTCGCGGGTACGTGATATGTTCGATCAGGCAAAGAAGCATTCACCCTGTATTATTTTCATCGACGAAATCGACGCCGTCGGTCGTCATCGTGGTGCAGGCCTTGGCGGTGGGCACGACGAACGCGAGCAAACTCTGAACCAGTTGCTAGTCGAGATGGATGGTTTCGAAGGTCACGAGGGTGTCATCGTTATCGCCGCAACAAACCGTCCCGATGTACTCGATCCGGCGCTATTACGTCCCGGACGTTTCGACCGACAGGTCGTGGTGCCTTTGCCCGACGTTCGTGGTCGCTCGCAAATACTCAAAGTGCATATGCGTAAAGTACCTGCTGCCGATAATGTTGATGCAATGGTGATCGCCAGGGGTACGCCTGGTTTTTCTGGTGCCGATCTCGCTAATCTGGTCAACGAAGCGGCGTTATTTGCTGCCAGAGCTAATAAAAAGCTTGTTACCATGGGTGAATTCGAGCGTGCCAAAGACAAGATCATGATGGGCGCTGAGCGCAAATCGATGATTATGAAGGAAGAAGAAAAGAAGCTGACTGCCTTTCATGAAGCGGGGCACGCGATTGTCGGCAGGTTAGTACCCGATCACGATCCGGTATACAAGGTCAGTATAATTCCTCGCGGTCGAGCCCTCGGTGTGACCATGTTCTTGCCAGAGGATGATCGATATAGTTACAGTAAGAAGCATCTTGAAAGTCAACTTTCCAGTCTTTTTGGCGGGCGTATCGCGGAGGAGCAAATTTTTGGAGCAGATGCGGTGACAACCGGGGCTTCTAACGATATCGAGCGTGCTACCAATATAGCCCGCAGCATGGTCACCCAATGGGGCTTGTCAGATCGTATGGGGCCTTTGACCTATAGTGAAGACGAGGGTGAAGTATTTCTCGGCAAGTCGATGGGTAGCAAGCAAAAAACTGTTTCAGATGAAACTGCACAGGCCATCGATTCTGAAATTCGCGCGATAATCGATCGCAATTACCAGCGTTCAGTCGAAATCCTTAAGGCGAATGAAGACAAGCTGCATTTAATGGCGGATGCTTTGATGAAGTACGAAACCATCGACGTTGGCCAAATAGATGTCATCATGGAAGGTAAGGAGCCAGGTCCGCCGCGTGATTGGGGCGATGATGATGGGTCGACTTTATCGGGTAAAAGCGATGATGGCT
>JAUVCH010000007.1 GCA_030595795.1 Gammaproteobacteria bacterium | reverse complement strand
AGCCATCGACATCGATGGGCAGATCGACCTGGCACTCGCTGCTGATCTTGCCGGCGTTTCGATTAACGAGCTTTATCAGCTTAACCCTGCCTTCAACCGCTGGGCGACTGCACCGAAAGGACCACACCGTTTACTTTTACCTAAGGATAAGAGTCAACAGTTCAAACTTGCGCTCGCAGAATTGCCACGGGAAAAACGAATCAATTGGGTGAGACACAAAATTAAGAATGGTGAAACCTTAAGTGAAATATCGCGTAAATATCAGACAACGACTAATCTGATCAAGAGCGTTAATAAGATAAGAGGAACCAATATTCGTGCGGGGAAGTTTTTAATGATTCCAACCGCTACTCGATCATTAAAAACTTACACGCTAAGTAAGAATTCGCGCCTTAGCAAAATTCAGAACACGCAACGTAGTGGCAAAAAGCAAACCCATATTGTTCGCCAGGGACAGAGCCTGTGGAGCATTTCACGACGATATGGCGTAACCTCTGGAGCGCTCGCCAAATGGAATGGCATGGCGCCTATCGATACGCTCAGGATAGGGCAAAAGCTAGTAATTTGGTCATCGAAAACGTCCAGTATCCAGCGGGTTAGCCTTGACGACATTGGCCCCAATCAGAAATTACATGCATTGAGATATACTGTGCGTCGAGGCGATTCCCTTTCGCTTATCGCAGATCGATTTAAAATTCGTGTAGCTGATATTAAACGCTGGAACAGAATAGGTAAATACCTGCAACCGGGACAAAAAATCAAGTTATATGTCGATATTACCAAGCAATCAGGATAATGCTCACTTGCGTTTAGATTTGCGTGAAGGTGGTAACATAAATCATCTTAAGCATCGGTTAAAATTCGCGTTCCCAGTTGCTTTATCCGGAGCCAGCAGCGAAAATACCCGGATTAGTAACTCACTTGCATAGGAAATTAGTAGATTAAGATATGTCCCTGGAAATTGATCCCAACCAGATTAAGTCGCTTTCACCGATCAATTCATTAAATCCTGAAAATACTCAGGAATTAATCCGAAAAATCTCCGCGACTCAAGTCAACGCCGGTCACTACCTGTTCAAAAAATCAGATACGGACAAATGTCATGTGTATGTTCTCAAGGGTGAAATCGAACTGGTAGACGACAAAAAAGTCGTTAAGCTGATAAAAGCAGGTACACCGGATGCCCTGCAGCCTATCGCTCAGGCTTTCCCTCGCCCCTATTCTGCTCGCGCGAAAGTCGATTCGGTCGTCACTAAAATCAATAGCGACATGCTCGATATCATGCTGACATGGGACCAAACCGGAAGCTACTCGGTAGAGCCGCTAGAAGAGGAGCCCGACGATACCGACTGGATGAGTCGTATCTTACAAACCCGAGCCTTCCACCGCATCCCGCCCGCAAACATACAGGCGATGTTCATGCGCATGGAATCATTGAATTTCAAACCCGGTGAAAAAGTTGTCGAGCAGGATCAGGATGGAGATTTCTTTTACATTATAAAAGAAGGCCGTTGTATGGTGACTCGTGCTACACCGGCTAATCCAAATGGCGTCAAGCTCGCAACTCTTTCGGTTGGCGACAGCTTCGGCGAAGAAGCGCTAATCTCCGATACCAAACGCAACGCTACGGTAACAATGCTCACCGCTGGTCACTTAATGAGGCTCAATAAAGATGATTTTAATTCATTACTGAACGAACCATTACTTAATTGGGTTGATTTTGATGAAGGCAAAAAATTGGTTGAAGCTGGTGCTGTCTGGTTTGATGTTCGATTACCCGACGAGCACAAGGCGAAGCACATAAAAGGCAGTATTAATATCCCGCTGATCTTTTTGCGTATGAAAGCCAACTCACTCGACAGCAGCAAGAAGTATGTAATTTATTGCGACACAGGACGGCGCAGTTCTGCAGCGTCTTTCTTATTGAATGAAAAAGATATCGAGTCGTATGTACTGCGTGATGGCGTCGATACAGCCGCGCAAGAAGACATAGGCTAAACCTAATCAGGGTAATTAAAAATGCCCTGGGATTGCCTTCTCATTAATTGAGTCTATCTGTTCGGGGTCGAGGAACTCCTCGGCATAATTCATATACACTTTGTTTTTAATAAATATATCGAAAATGTCTGGATCGATATGCTGGTCGATTTTCATATTACCCATGATTTTCAGACATTCCGATAGTTTCTTACCGTCCTTGTAAGGCCGGTCACTGGCAGTCAGGGCTTCGAAAATATCAGCAATTGCCATAATTCGAGCCTGAACCGACATTTCATCCCGTTTCAACCCTCTCGGATAACCACTACCATCCATTTTTTCATGGTGACCACCAGCAAATTCGGGCACGTTCTGGAGATGCCGTGGGAATGGCAGCGACTCCAGCATTTTAATAGTCGCCACAATATGATTGTTTATCACCTTACGCTCATCACTGTTTAAAGTCCCTCGTTGTATACTCAGGTTTTTCAGTTCATCCTGAGTAATCAACGGTCGAGTTTTTCCAGACAGTTCCTGCCATTCGCGTTTAGCAATTTCGGCAGTTCTCAATATGTCACTGTCAGAAAGAAACTCGCCACCTATATTAACCTCTTGCAAAAAGGCCAGGTCAGCTTTCAGTTGATTGCACTGGTTTTCATAACTTTCCAGCAGCTGACCCTGTGTCTGTTTTGAATCTTCATCGAGCAAACTTCGCAGATAGCTTATCTCGGCATCGCGAAGCAACACTTCGATGCGAGTTTCCAGAACGTTAATGCGGTCATATATAGTTTCCAGCTTGGTTGCTTTGTCCATCACATATTCCGGCGTTACGACTTTACCGCAATCGTGTAACCAGGCGGCTGTTTCGAGTTCGTAGCGATCTTTATTATCAATCTTAAATTCTTTCAGCGGACCTTCGTGAGTACTATGAACCGCTTCGGCGAGTTGCATGGTTAATACAGGGATACGACGACAATGCCCCCCGGTATAAGGAGACTTATCATCGATAGCACTTGCAATCATCTTGATAAAGGATTCAAACAGAGTCTCTAATTCGGATATTAACCTGCGCTGCGTTAAAGCCACTGCTGCCTGGGAAGCCAGAGATTCGGCCAACTGCTGCTCGACCGGACTGAAACCAATAACCTCGTTCGTTATCGAATCACGCGCATTTATTAATTGCAGTACGCCGATAATTTCCTTCTCGTGATCCTTTAACGGGAAGGTAAGCATCGATTGGGTTCGATAGCCGGTATTGGCATCGAAGTCACGAGTACCCGCGAAATCGAAGCCATCTTCGTGATAGGCATCTTCGATGTTAATGGTCTCACCGCTTAACACGCAATGAGTGACCACATTGCTATGGTTTTCCAGACCATCCATTTTTAACGGTATTGGCGGGAAAGCGATTTTATTTCCTGAAGTGCCTCCCATCTGAATATCAAGAGAATCGTTGGATATTATTTCAAAAGATAACATCTGGTCTTTAAGGAAATAAAGCGATCCACCGTCAGCCTGGGTCAGGGATTTGGCTCCCATCATGATAATTTCAAGCAACTTTTGCGTATCATTCTCGGCCGAGAGTGCTATCCCAATTTCATTTAATCGGTCAATTCTTTCAAGCAATTCGGACATTTGTAATCAAACTCCCTATATCAGTAGGTTAAGATAGCACCCTGGGCAAAGAAACAGATAATTTCAATTTCTCAGACTACTATAATAATTTATAACCTGGTGGCTAAATACATGCTAGTTAACATTTTTGGTATTTAGACTGGTAATAATTCCTTACCAACCTTATAGTTGGACTGGTTTTGTCTGGCAAAACCAGGCGACTATAAATTTTGATGTAAATTACCATAATAAGAAATCCGGAGAGGTATGAAAACCCGTTTTTGGAGCAGCGACTGGTTCGCTGGATTCATCATTACAATTCTAGTAGTACTTTTCTCAGGCTCGTCTACCTTTCAAGGTCTCGAAAGATCAGCTTACGACTGGGGAGTTCGTTCTACGCAGAAAATACCGTCCGATAAAATCGCCATCATCGCGATCGACGACGAGAGTATCGCTAATATTGGTCGTTGGCCGTGGCCACGCGACCTACACGCCGAGTTAATTCAGAAACTATCTGACGGTGGCGCGAAGGTCATTGGACATACTGTATTTTTTCTTGAACCCCAACTTGATCCCGGCAGTCTATTTATTAGAGGTTTAATCGACTTCGTCTCAAACGCCAGTTTCAGCGATGTTCCAGCCGATATTGACACACTCGCTGGCTTACTCGAACAACAGGCTGATCGCACCGAAGTTTCCGATTTTTACCTTGGCTCAAGCATACATTCTCGCTTGAGCCAGGACATAGAAACGCTTAAATCTCGGTTATTCGATGCAGAACAATCCCTTAATACCGATGCAAAACTCGCAACCAGCGTAGAAGAGGCAAAAAATGTCGTATTAGCCATGGTCTTCAATCTAGGAGAAACTTATGGCAAGCCCGACGAGGAATTACCTGGATACATATTGAATAATTCACTCACCCAGATCCGAGATCGAGTAGGAGCGCAAAATCAGGGCCTGTTCCCAATTGATAGCAACGCTGCCTTTCTACCAATTCCAGAAATTGCCGAGCATGCAGAAGCCATAGGGCATCTTAACCTAATACAGGATATCGATGGGGGAATACGCTCAGAACCGCTGATATTGAAGCATTACGATCGATTCTACCCTTCTTTATCACTTCAAATAGCTGCCCGAAGCCTGAATTTGAACAATGAGGACATACGCATAAATCTCGCAGAAAGCGTCGAATTGGGCAATCTGGAAATAAAAACCGACACCCAGCTACAGATGAATACATTTTTCTATACCGGCGTTAATGGCGCGCCGGCTTTTCGACAGGATTCGTTTTATGACGTTTACACTGGCAAAATCGACGTTTCCAAATATCGGGACAAAATCGTCCTGATCGGAGCTACCGCGACAGGTGTTGGGAACAGTCAGGTGACGCCCGTCGATGCCGCAATGGCTCCCGTACATTCGCTAGCACATTCGATATCTAGCATTCTGAACGAAGATTTTTTCGTAGTTCCTGAATGGGGCTATGCCGCGCACCTCGGTGCATTAATACTGATGGCACTTTATTTGATGTTGGCACTACCACGCATGAAAGCCGGCGTTGCCGCAGTTATTACGATGGTACTACTGACGGGTTTAGTCTCAGCGCATTATGCGTTGATGACGGTAAATAACATGTGGTTACAGTTAATGACGCCTGCAGCCTTGCTCGTACTCGGTCATTTAATAATTACCACAAAACGCTTTCTGGTCACCGAACGCGGCAAGGTTCGCTCCGATGAAGAGTCATCTGATAGTAATCGCATGCTTGGGATCGCCTTCCAGACTCAGGGACAACTGGATATGTCTTTCGAGAAGTTTCGAAAATGCCGAGTTGATGACCAGGTAATGGAAGCAATGTATAACCTCGCACTCGATTTCGAACGCAAACGGCAATTTAACAAAGCAGGTTCTGTATATCAGTACATGGCTAAACATGACAAAGAATTTCGTGACATTCAATCCCGCATGAACCGCGCTCAGGCGATGGAAGAAACCGTCATGTTTGGCGGGGCCAGTGGTCATGCCGGTGGAACCCTGCTATTAGATGGTGGCGGCATAGAAAAGCCCATGCTAGGGCGCTACGAAGTTGATAAAGAGCTCGGTAAAGGTGCCATGGGTGTCGTTTACCTGGGCAAAGACCCGAAGATTAGTCGAGTTGTTGCGATTAAAACATTGGCACTGGCCCAGGAGTTTGACGAAGACGAACTGGAAGATGTTAAGCAACGTTTCTTTCGCGAAGCCGAGACCGCCGGAAGACTGAGTCACCCTTATATCGTCACCATTTATGACGCAGGTGAAGAACACGATCTAGCCTATATCGCGATGGAATTTTTAAAGGGGCACGATCTCGCACGCTATATCAAACAGGACAATCTTCTCGATATTAAAACGGTTATCAGCATAGTACAAAGGGCTGCGGAGGGCCTGGCATACGCACACCAGCAAAACGTCGTCCATCGAGATATAAAACCAGCAAACATCATGTACGAACCCGAATCAGATTTTCTGAAAATTACCGACTTTGGTATCGCTCGAATTACTGACTCGAGCAAAACTAAAACCGGAATGGTATTGGGCACTCCATCTTATATGTCTCCAGAACAACTTGCAGGCAAGAAAGTTGATGGCCGTTCTGATATATTCGCGCTCGGAGTCATGTTATTTCAGTTATTATCGGGCTCTCTACCCTTTAGAGCCGACTCGATGGCAAGTCTTATGTTTAAAATTACGAATGAAGAGGCACCAGACATTAAGACTATCCGCCCAGATATAACCAGTGAATTATCAACTATAATCCAGCGAGCACTTGCTAAAAACGTTGAGGATCGATATCAAACAGGTACTGAAATGGCAGATCATCTAAAAACCTTCCTGGCCGATTTTAAGTAGGCAGTAGTAGATGAATCTGCAAGAAAAAATATCCATTCTTGGATTAACCGACACAGGCCTGGTGCGTAAGAAAAATGAAGACGCCATTGGTTTCGATAGTGCTCTGGGTTTAGTCGTACTGGCGGACGGCATGGGTGGTCATCGTGGCGGCGATGTTGCCAGTAGCCTAACCATCGATACCATAATTAATACACTTCAGCGGAAATTACCTACCATCGAACCCGGTAATATAGACCCTAAAAGTGGATTTTCGCTAGAATCCATCTGTATTCTGGAAGCCATCGATCGGGCCAATAAAACGGTTTATAAAACTGCCCAGGCGAATTCTGATCATCGGGGCATGGGTACCACAGTGGTAGTGTTGCATTTTCACAACAACACTTTATCACTCGCGCACATTGGTGACTCCAGATGCTATCGCATCCGAGAAGATAGCCTGGAGCAGATTACCAAGGACCATTCATTGCTCCAGGAACTGATAGACAGAGGCTTTTACACGGCTGAAGAAGCCAAGCACTCTTTAAATAAGAATCTGGTTACCAGAGCGCTGGGGATTGACCCCGGCGTAACTGCCGATATCCAGGAAGATATTGTGAAGAAAAATGATATTTATTTGTTATGTTCCGATGGATTAACCGATTTAGTTGAAGATGAATATATATACTTAACTATTAAGAGATTTAGTGATAATCTAGAAGAGGCAGGCAAGCAATTGATTACTAAGGCAAACCAGAATGGCGGTAAGGACAATATCTCGGTAATGTTATGCCGCGTAAAGGATGATTTTTCAACCAAAAAAGACTGGTTCAGCAAAATGCTTACCTGGTTCGATTAACGGATTACACCAGTAATAAAGACACAAATTAGAGGCTGGATTTAAACATGGTCGCAAAACTGATCACGACTTCAAGCTCAGGCGAAACGAATGAGTACCCTTTATCCAAGGAAACGACCACTATTGGTCGTAAACCCAGTAACGATATTCCAATCGACAACCTGTCAGTAAGTGGCAGGCATGCGCAGGTCATTACTATTCTCGACGATTCATTTCTGGAAGATCTTGGTAGCACCAATGGAACCTATGTCAATGGAAAGCTGGTAAAGAAACATGCGCTCGAAAATGGCGACAACATAACTCTGGGAAAATTTCAGATCAGTTATCAAAGTGGCGCTGTCGATCACGAGCAAGATTTTGAGCAGACCATGATTATTCGCCCGGGCGAGGCTGGAATGCCAGAACAAGCCGCGCAAAGCAAGGAAATAGATAAGTCCGTGCAGAAAATTTCGGCCGCGATGGCTTCCGAAGCAGCTAGCTCTGCGCCTTCTCCGATGGCAAATCGGTCGGCCTGTCTTCAGCTATTAAGCGGTGCCAATGCAGGAAAAGAACTTATTCTGACTAAAGCACTAACCACCATAGGTCAACCGGGTATTCAGGTCGCTGCTATAACTCGTCGGCCACAGGGGTTTTTCCTGATCCACGTCGATGGGGGCCCCGATAACAATGTACCAAAAGTTGGTGGTATAGCTATAGGGCCAAGTGCCCACGAACTAAAAAGCCACGATATCATTGAAGTCGCTGGTGTAAAGATGGAATTTTATCTGAAATAAACGTCATCAAACTCGGAAATAGCAACCCAAATATTCAAAATTACAACCTCTGAGGTCGGGTAATGCAAGTTCAGCGCATCATTAGATTAGCGCTAAGCGCCCTGATTTTAATCATCTTATTACTGGATACCTCGGGTGTTTATCGATATCCATTTATCAGTCAATTGGAAAACTGGACCTATGACACCAGGCTAAATTTCACTCTGCCTAATACGCTAGACGATCGAATTGTAATTGTTGATATTGATGAAAATTCGCTCGCAAAAGTCGGCCGCTGGCCATGGGGCCGAGATAAACTAGCCGTTATTATTGACAACCTTTTCGACTATTATCAGGCCAAAGTGGTTAGCTTTGATATTGTCTTTGCCGAAAAAGACCAAAGTTCCGGTCTCAGTATTTTCGACAATCTCGCCAAAAACGAACTACGCAATAATATCGAATTCCGCGAAACACTAGAAAAAATACGTCCCTCCCTCCAACACGATAACATTTTCGCAGATAGTCTAAAGGATAAGAATGTCGTCATGGGCTATTATTTTAAACCGAACGTAGCCGAAAATGAAAAAGGGGAAACAGGTGCATTACCCCCGCCTGTTATGGCAGCGGATAAATTCTGGAGCGAACGTTTACCGATTAACGTTGCCAAGGGATACGGCGGGAATCTGAAGATTTTGCAAAAATCCGCAGCCGCCGGCGGCTTTTTTGACAACCCCCACGTCGATGCAGACGGGGTATTTCGCAGAGTACCCTTATTACAGTCACATGAAGGCTTCCTCTACGCATCTCTGGCACTTGCTACGGCCAAGGCCTATATCAGTCCCTCCTCTATAGAGTTAATTGTCGAAACAGGCAGCAAGAAAAAGGATGATAATTATTTTGCTCTCGAAGCTGTATCGCTAGGAAACTATCAAATTCCAGTTGATGCTAATGCATCGGTTTATGTACCTTATAGAGGCCAGGTAGGTAGTTTCCCGTATATTTCAGCATATCAAATCCTGAATCGAGAAACCGATCCCGAAGATATTAGAAACAAGATTGTGTTAATAGGAACCTCTGCACCAGGCTTATTAGATTTACGCTCTACACCGGTACAGAATATATATCCCGGTGTCGAAGTACATGCCAATATTATCTCTGGCATCCTGGATAGAAAAATTAATCACCGACCTGCATGGACTATAGGTTATGAGTTTGTCATTTTAATTTTGATCGCAGTAATTATGGCGCTCTTGCTTCCCGCAGTATCGCCGTTGATGGCAGCCACCGGCACGGCAGGTATCGCCTTGATAGTCGTTAGCGGCACTATGGTGGCCTGGAATAATCAATTAATTCTACCTCTGGCAAGTCCCTTGGTACTCATTGTATTAATTTTTATCTGGCATATGACATTCGGCTTTTTTATCGAGTCGCGCGGGAAACGCCAGCTTGCCCATCTGTTTGGTCACTATATTCCGCCTGAACTGGTCGATGAGATGAGTGATTCCCCAACAGACTTTTCACTCGATGGTGAAAATCGAGAGATGACCGTGCTATTTTCAGATGTCAGGGGGTTTACTACTATTTCGGAAGGCATGGATCCGAAACAGCTAACCCGGTTAATGAACGCGTTGTTAACACCTATGACACGAGTTATTCATAAACACCGCGGCACTATCGATAAATATATGGGCGATGCCATTATGTCTTTTTGGGGCGCCCCATTGAGTGACTCCGAGCATGCTCGACACGCACTATATGCGGCAATGGAAATGATGGACGAGCTGAAGGTGATGCAGGCAGATTTCAAATCTCGTGGCTGGCCCGAAGTCAACATCGGTGTCGGCATTAATACGGGTAACATGAGTGTTGGTAATATGGGGTCAGAATTTCGCATGGCTTATACAGTATTGGGCGACGCGGTCAATCTGGGTTCTCGGCTCGAGGGCCTGACAAAAAATTATGGCGTTAATGTAATTGTGAGTAAAAGTACCAAAACGTGTATTCCTGAATTTGTTTTTCGTGAACTCGATCTCGTACGCGTTAAGGGTAAGAATGAACCCGTGGCAATCTTCGAGCCAGTGGGTCACAAAAACGATATCCATAAATCAGTAACTTCAGAACTTAGAAGTTATAAACAGGCACTAAAGAGTTTTCGCTCGCAGAATTGGGATAAAGCGGAACTCGATTTTTTCAATTTGAATCGCGCGAATCCGAAGAGGCTGTTATACCAGGTATACCTGGAGCGAACCGCACATTACCGCAAGAACCCGCCGGGCGATAACTGGGATGGCGTGTTTACGCATACCACGAAGTAAACTAGCTAAATAAATTAGCTACCCCAACAGGCGCGTAATTCTCTAGCTAAAATATCAATGCCTTTTTGCAATTCAGATTCACTTTGAACATAGTTTATCCTGATGCAGCTTTCAGCATGCTTTGTTGGCTCGGCCTGCCCAGGGAAGAAATATTTCCCGGGCACAACCAGAAGCCCTTTCTGTTTTAATCGCTTATACAACTCGCTCGTGGTAATTGGCAATTCCTCAAACCACAGCCAGAGGAATAATGAACCTTCCGGTTTGTGGATATTGACTCGTGGATCGTCAATTGCATCTTTCAGTAAACGCACCGCCAATTGCGAACGTTTCTGATAGAACGGCAGAATAACTTCATTACATAGCGGTAGCAGAGCATTGTCCTGAATCAGTTGATTTGCAATTACAGGCCCAATACCACCTGGTGCCAGACTGGTAATCGCGGTCATATTAGTAAACTGCTTGATAACTTCTTCGTTAGCGATGACGATACCGGTTCTCGCGCCGGGTAACCCCAATTTTGACAGGCTCATGCACACAATCGTGTTATCGTTCCAGAACGGGTTAACCTCATTAAATATAATATTTGGAAATGGCGTACCGTAAGCGTTATCGATCAATAAAGGAACATCATTTTTCTGCGCGATTTCATCGAGTTGCTGGCACTCTACATCGGTTAAGACATTACCACTTGGATTGGTAGGTCGCGAGACACAAATTAACCCAGTGCTACGATCAACTTCAAGGTTATCGAAGTCGATCTGATACTTAAAATAACCACCGGCTAGTCGCTGAATTTTTGCCTCCTGACTGCTGATCAGATCGGGCTCAATCCCGACATCGCAATACCCAATATATTCAGGTACCAAAGGGATAAGAATTTTCTGACGCTGCCCACACGACTGGCCTGCAAAGGAATTAAACAGTACAAAAAATGAACTTTGGCTACCATGGGTCAGGGCTATATTTTCACGCGAAATCGACCAACCGTAATGCTGCTTGAAAAAATCAGCCAGCGTATCGATAAAACTATTCTTTCCCTGTGGTCCGTCGTAATTCGCCAGTGCCTTCAGTAATTCTCCGGAGGCTAGTAATTTAGTAATCGCTGATTCAAAAACATGACTGACCTCAGGAATAGTGGCAGGATTACCACCACCCATCATCACGACATCATCCTGCAATAGGCCTTCATTAAGGTCATCCATCAAGTGGGTAATGCCCGAATAGCCCGCAAAATGGCGACCGAAGTCTGAGAAATTCATATCCTTCTACTAGTTAATTTGAACAAGATCAGGATAGCTTAAATTGACACGCGGCAATCGAATAAAAACTTAGATGCTTAAAAGAATTTCTTATTACCAGTTTTTTTATCTGGGGTCTCTGGACATAATTTTTAGTTATTTGATAGACTACTTTTTTCTAAAATAAAAGCTCATGGAATATCTACACAGCCTGGAATTTATAGTCAGGGATTATGAATGCGACATGCAGGGTGTTGTTAACAACGCGGTATATCAAAACTACCTTGAACACGCGCGCCACGAATATTTACAGGCAGAAGGAATCAATTTTGCCGAAATGACCGCTAAAGGCATTAATTTGGTGGTAGTTCGGGCTGAGCTCGATTATCGGGACTCTCTGCAAAATAATGACGCCTTCGTAGTCAAAAGCAATCTCACACGACTATCTCGAGTAAGGTTTCAGTTTACCCAGGATATTTATCGTTTAAGCGATAATAAGCTGATGCTCCAGGCACTGGTTACCGGCACTTCGATCAATCAGCGTGGCCGTCCTTTTGTGCCCGAGGCTCTGGAACGATTATTTACCTGACAAATTATCGAAAACCCCGCTTACCCGCAATACGATTTAGATCAGATTGGCAACCTAACGAAATTTCATTGAAGGCCAGTAAGGCTAGCTCGGAATCCTCATCATCACCAATTTCAAACTGATTGAAGCCACACCGCTGCATAAACGCGAGCTGATCGCGTATAACATCACCCCGAGCTCGTATATCACCGCTAAACCCATATCGATCCCTGAGTAGTTTTGCCTGACTGAACGCCCGACCATCGGCAAACGCTTCGAAGTGCAACACGATCATTTCTAATTTCGGCAATGCAAATAGTACATCCTCCACGACCGCGTCAGCACCTATTTCGACGGCTATCGAAATCTCCTGTAGCTGTAACTGGTGCCAGTCTCGTATTAGTCGATGCAAACTAACAATGATATGGGATTGATCCTCGATATCCTGATCATCAGTCAATCGTATCCAGCGATCCTCAATCCGTTGTCGAGTATCAATAAGTGCCGACATAAACTTTCTCCTTAAAAGGGGTTCGCCCAATACGGTTCAGTGTCTGTATAAAAGTTTCTCCCTGTTCGCGTAATCCGACATAGGTATGGATAATGTCCTCTACCGCCTGCCCGATATGGGCTTTGGCCACTGCTGGCCCGAGCACCTTACCCAATGCAGTATGGTTAGACGCCGAGCCTCCGAGTGTAATCTGATACCAGTCCTCACCCTTTTTATCGACGCCGAGCAGTCCGATATGGCCAACGTGATGGTGCCCACAAGCGTTCATACAGCCGGAAATGTTAATCGTAAGTCTCCCCATGATCGAGTTTGCCGAAACGCCGCATAATATCCTCAGAGACATCGATAGAGGTCGCATTCGCGAGTGCGCAAAAATCAAATCCTGGGCAGCAGATGATGTCATTCACCGTTGCTATATTTGGCGTGGCCAGTTTTAGTTTATGTAGTGCCTGCCAAAGCTGAAATAGTTCTGACTGTTCAACCTGAGCCAGTATTAGATTTTGCGAATAGGTGGTTCGTATTTCACCCAAACTATATTGATCCGCTAAGTCAGCAACCGTATCAAGCTGGTGTTCGGAAATGTCACCCGGTGCCATGCCATGATCCTTTAACGACAAATAGACGATGCGATAACCCGCAATTTTGTGAGTCCGGGTATTTTGTCGATACCAGGTCGAGAAGATCGGGTTGGTATAGAGCTGACTTTTTAGCGTGTCATCTTCTGCCGGTAAATTCCGGTACTCGTGAGTCAGAAACGAGTCTGCTACCTGCTGAATATGCAACGGGTCTAGCTTAAGATCGGACTCGCTTATCTGTTGCCATTCAGCATCGACCTGATCACGAAATTGATCGATACCAATGGCATTCACCAATATCTTGATACGCGCTTTGTAAAGGTTGTCCCGCCGACCATGGAGATTATAAACTCGTAGGATCGCTTCAAGATAGCTGATTAAATCAAGTCTCGTCAGAAACGGATTAATTACCTTACCGATCACCGGAGTGCGTCCCAGACCGCCACCAACCGTGACCTTGAAACCAATTTCGCTGAATTCGTTACGAATGAGTTGTAAACCAATATCGTGCACCTGCGATGCAACTCGGTCCTCACTAGAGCCTGTTACCGCGAATTTAAATTTGCGCGGTAAAAACGAAAATTCTGGATGCAGCGTCGACCATTGTCTAATTAGTTCGCACCAGATTCTTGGATCCTCTATCTCGTCTATTGCGACACCAGCCAACGGATCTGAGGTTACATTACGAATACAATTGCCACTAGTTTGAATAGCGTGCATTTGAACATTCGCCAGCTCCTGCAGTATCTCGGGCACGTCACTGAGTTCCGGCCAGTTAAATTGAAAGTTCTGTCGAGTGGTTACATGCGCCTAGCCCCTGTCATAGTCCCTGGCGATGCTAGCAAGACTACGCATTTGTTGAGCATTGAGAACACCGTAGAGTACGGCCACCCTGAGCATTGGTGCGTGCCGCTGGACATAAAGACCATTTCTCAGGCGTAGCTGTTTGTAAACCTCCTCATCGAGTTTACCTGCGAGATATCGATTCGTTTGGTCACGAAATTGATTGACGCGTTCGTCGACTAACTGTTGGTTGATTTGATTGTAGGCGTACATACTTGTCTATAACCTGTGCTTGAAGTCCGACAAATATAGCTCAGCGTAAAATTGCTAAAAAACGATATTTTTAGATAATATATTCGATAAAATAATATAGCCTCGATGAATAGCAATTTATTTGATATAGATAAAGTGTCCTCCAGATATTGAGGCAGGAATTATTGATTGCAAGACGTAGCCTACATTGAGAAAATATCACTTTAATAATCAGGAACAATTAT
Organism: Gammaproteobacteria bacterium; assembly: GCA_030595795.1. GTDB lineage: Bacteria > Pseudomonadota > Gammaproteobacteria. The sequence goes on along the minus strand of JAUVCH010000007.1, from coordinate 54,612 downwards.
GGGATTTCTAGCGAGTAAAAAAGCACTTATTGCAGGCATAGCCAGTAACCGATCAATCGCTTATGGTATTGCTCAAGCCATGTTTCGTGAAGGTGCCGAACTCGCTTTTAGTTATCCCAACGATAAATTAAAACCAAGAGTGGAAAAATTCGCAGCCGAATTTAATTCCGACATCGTACTGCCCTGTGACGTTGCTATCGATGAGGACATCACTGGTTTATTCGAATCGCTGGGTAAACACTGGGACTCTTTAGACATTTTGGTTCACTCGATAGCATTCGCACCGCGCGAAGCGCTCGATGGTGATTATCTGGAGAATCTTGACCGCGAAGGATTCCGTCTCGCGCACGATATTAGCTCATATAGTTTAACTGCGATGGCGAAGGCCGCCAGGCCAATGATGCAAAACACCAACGGTGCAATAATAACTATGTCTTATCTCGGTTCTGAACGCGCCCTCCCGAACTACAACATAATGGGTGTTGCCAAAGCCAGCCTGGAAGCCAATGTGCGCTATCTGGCCGCCGCGCTGGGGCCGGAAGGCATTAGAGTGAATTCGATTTCTGCCGGTCCAATAAAAACGCTAGCGTCAGCAGGTATCGGTAATTTCAAGAAGATTCTGGACGAAGTTTCGCACAATGCACCGCTGAGGCGTAATGTCACGACGGAACAGGTCGGAAATACCGGTGCATTCCTATGCTCTGACCTGGCCTCAGGTATAACCGGCGAGAATATCTACGTCGACTCTGGCTACAATATTGTCAGTATGGGTGTGCTCGATTCCTAATCGAAAAGAGCTAACTGAAAAGCTCTACTCCAACTCACTCAAAGGAGTACGGACAACTTCTGCCTGACTGGCGAGTAATTTCAGTACTGATTGATACTCCTGGGATGCTCTAGCTGAAGTCAGCGATACGAGTTGATCATCGGAGGTTTGACTAGCGTCTGTTTCTACCCCAATCAATTCGACTAGTGAGTAATCACCGTTGGCATGAGGAAAACCCTCGTAAACAGGGCTACCCTGTGGCTTTTTCATGGTAAACGCCAATTTCAGGAGATCTCCATCGACCTGATCACTACCGCTCCTGCCAACCAAACCAGCATCGAGAACTTCTACCTGCCATTGACTTGCCGTATCATCTAGAGACTGCCCAGCTCCTATACTTTCCAGAGCCTGCTTTCCCTGTGCGAGATTTTCTTCACGCGCCTTACTGCCTTTTAGTTTAACGAGAATTTCATCTTTAACCGCTTCAAACAATTTCGCTGCGGCGGGTTTGTGTTCACTCAAGTGTATAAATATGATTCGACTATCGCCTAATTCGATGGCTTCGCTATTGATTCTCTGATTGAGCACTTCACTTGAGAAAGCTGCGGATCGAATCCCAGCTTCGGTAGCAATACCTTCACCGGTATATCGGCTAAACCAGCCAGAAGTCTGAAGCTTTAAATCAAGTTGTTCGGCGGCTGATTCCAGTGAATCGGGTTGTTCGTATGCCAGATTCGCCAAATTTTCTGTGAGGTCGTATATCTGACTCTCAGCCAATTCAATTTTAAGCTCATCCGCCAGCTCGTCCCGAACCTCGTCAAATGAGCGTGTTCCTGCTCCGCTCACTTCGTGCAAATTTATCAAATGCCAACCGAAAGATGTCTTCACGGGATCACTTACTTCACCGGCTGTCATTCCAAACAAAACAGTCTCGAAAGGCTGCACCATCATGCCCCGTTCGATTTCACCCAGGTCTCCACCTTCGCTACCTGAGATCGAATCTTCAGAATTTTGGCGGGCTAAATCAGCAAAATCGGCTCCCGAATTTATCTGAGCCTTAATCTCCACTAATTTATTTTTCACCTCTTCGCTTTGGATATCAGTAGCATCGCCAGGTACTGTTAACAATATATGGCTGGCAGTGCGAGTTTCCGCGCTAGTGTAAGTGTCTCTATTTTGTTCGTACCTTGATCGGAGTTGATCCTCGTCGACCTCAATCGATGATTTCAAAGCTCCGAGACTAATTTCAATATAGTTGATCTTAACCTGCTCTTCAGTCATATAACTCGCAGAATTCGATTCGAATTGATCGACTATTTCAACCTCATCAACTATAAAATTTTCATCATCGAACTTTTTGGTCACGATACGAATATGTCTGGTTTGATTCGTTAGGCTGGCCAGTTTATTTGCGCTAACCGGTGTCGTGAATGCGGTTGCCCCAATGCCTGCCTGTAGTTGCTGCATAGCCTGAGTCTGGCGTAATTCCTGCTCGAACCCAGCTTTCGTATAGCCAAGCGAACGAACCTGCCTCTGGTATATCTCAGCATCAAATTTTCCGTCAGTTTGGAAGACGTCCATCGAACGAATATTTTCATTGAGTTGCTGATTACCGATACGATAGCGTTTCTGATCGGCATGGGATCGAAGCGCGTATTCTTCGATTAATTGACTCAATACCTGGTTTTTCATGATTGATTCATCGCTAAACCCGGCTGGTATTGTTCCACCGAAAACTTCGGCTAGGCGTCGGCGATAATTCGAGTAAGCAGTATCAAGATTTTGAGTACTTATTTCCTGGCCATTTACAATAGCAGCAGGCGCTGCTTCGCCTCCACCAAAATAGGATCCTATACCGAATAAAGCGAAGGTAAGACTGATCAGGAAGACAATGAAGTAAGCGATCCACCCACTTGTTTTATCTCTAATTGCTTGCAACATGATTAATCTGCACCAGATCAGGTTATAAAAAAGATATCAAAATACTGAGGTTGAAGCGCCCGTGATGAGCGCTATCAATGATGGCGGAGTGGACGGGACTCGAACCCGCGACCACCGGCGTGACAGGCCGGTATTCTAACCAACTGAACTACCACTCCTGATTAGTATTTGGTGGGTGCTGAGGGGATCGAACCCCCGACCCTCGCCTTGTAAGGGCGATGCTCTCCCAGCTGAGCTAAGCACCCGGTGTAGCTGAAGGCGCGCTAGTTTACAGAGTCCTTTAAGGCTTTGCCAGCTTTAAATGCAGGAACTTTTGATGCCTTAATCTGGATGGTTTCGCCAGTTCTAGGGTTACGTCCAGCGCGTGCTTCACGCTGACGAACAAGGAAGGTTCCGAATCCAACTACCGTGACCTGGTCGCCCGATTTCAGTGCCTGTGTTACAGCAGCTATGACGCCATCAACAGCTTTTGCAGAGTCGGCTTTGCTTAGGTCGGCGGCGCTTGCTACTGCATCAATAAGTTCAGATTTATTCATTTGATTTTTTCCATTGGTTAAAGTTAATTATTAGTTTTCGGTATTTGAAACGCGACAAAATGTCAATTATTTTCTCATTTATTTTTGTCGTAGATGGTCTTTTATGACTATCAGGATATCCCCCCACAGAGCTGGGAATTAAACCAACAGCTGGCTTATGGGTCAACCTAAATCAGGTAAAAATGTGTAAAATCGCTCATAAATATTTAAATACTCAATGAGCGACTACTTCCGGCGCCTTTTTGTCCTTTGATTTCACCTTCGGTGACTCGGAAGTTTCTTCTGTTTTAGTCGGCAAAGGAATTGGTTGGTGCACTAAAGCCTCTTCAAACACCTGGTCAATCCATCTAACCGGGATGATTTTCAATCTGGATTTAATATTATCCGGGATCTCGCTAAGATCCTTCTCATTTTCCAAAGGGATTAATACCGTGGTAATGCCGCCGCGATGTGCGGCCAGTAATTTTTCTTTCAAACCACCGATCGGCAATACCTCACCTCGCAGCGTTATCTCACCCGTCATTGCTACTTCGGCTTTGACGGGTATGCCAGTGAGAGCAGAAACCAGTGCAGTGCACATGCCAACGCCTGCACTAGGGCCATCCTTAGGTGTTGCACCTTCTGGAACGTGGATGTGGATGTCTTTCTTTTCGTTGAACTCCGGGTTAACGCCGAGGACTCGTGCACGGCTACGAACTACCGTCAAAGCGGCCTGAATGGATTCTTTCATGACATCGCCAAGCTGTCCGGTTTGAACAAATTTACCTTTTCCATCAACTACGGCAGATTCAATAGTAAGCAGCTCTCCGCCTACTTCGGTCCAGGCCAGACCGGTTACCTGGCCTACCTGATCGTTTTCTTCAGCGGAACCAAAGCGGAATCGTTTAACACCCAGATATTTATCGATGTTTTTATCATTTACTAATATGGTTTTCGAAGTTGGTTCCAGCAACATGCTCTTCACGGCTTTTCGACAAACTTTCGAAATCTCTCGCTCCAAATTTCGTACACCAGCTTCTCGCGTATAACGCTGAATGATTTCACGTACCGCACTTTCCTGAAAATCGATTTCCTTGTCTTTCAATCCGTTCTCACGGATTTGCTTCGGCACCAGATATTTAAGCGCTATGTTAAGTTTTTCGTCCTCGGTGTATCCAGGAATGCGTATAACTTCCATTCGGTCTAGTAAGGGACCAGGAATATTCATGCTATTCGACGTGGCAACAAACATGACATCTGAAAGATCGAAGTCGACCTCCAAATAATGGTCGGCGAACGTATGATTTTGTTCAGGATCGAGAACCTCGAGTAATGCGGAAGCCGGATCGCCGCGAAAATCCATCGCCATTTTGTCTATTTCGTCTAGTAAAAACAAAGGGTTACGAACTTTTACTCGAGATAAATTCTGTATAATTTTACCCGGCATCGATCCTATATAAGTACGACGATGACCACGAATCTCTGATTCATCGCGGACACCACCAAGTGACATACGTGAAAATTTACGATTTGTCGCTCGTGCAATAGACCGGCCGATGGAAGTCTTGCCGACTCCTGGAGGTCCAACCAGACATAAAATTGGGCCCTTTAGTTTGCGTACACGCTGTTGTACTGCGAGATACTCAAGGATTCGTTCCTTGACCTTCTCCAAACCGTAATGATCCTCTTCGAGAACTTTTTCCGCCTGGGAGAGATCCTTTCGTATTTTTGATTTTTTCTTCCAGGGTACACTCACCAACCAGTCGATATAGTTACGTACGACTGTTGCTTCTGCCGACATCGGCGACATCATTTTCAATTTATTGAGTTCTGAATCGGCTTTTTCTTTGGCGTCTTTCGACATGCCAGCCTGTTCGATTTTATTTTGCAGGTCTTCGATTTCATTTGGCGCGTCTTCCATATCACCCAGTTCTTTCTGAATCGCCTTCATTTGCTCGTTCAGATAATACTCGCGCTGGCTCTTCTCCATTTGCTGCTTTACGCGACCACGAATACGTTTTTCGATCTGCATTAAATCGATTTCGCCTTCGATTTTGCTCATAATATGTTCAATTCGAGCACGTGGATCGAGGATTTCCAGTATTTCCTGCTTCTCATCCAGCTTTAACGACATATGCGCAGCAATCGTATCTGCCAGGCGACTTGGGTCATCTATTCCGGATAACGAAGTCAATATTTCAGGTGGTACTTTTTTGTTGAGTTTGACGTACTGATCAAACAGGTTTAGTACCGAGCGTAGTAATACTTCAGCCTCACGATCATCAACCAGCACAGTTTTTTCGAGAACCTGAGTCGAAGCAGAATAATATTCATTAGTTTCCAGTATGGTATCGACAACGACGCGGTCGCCACCCTCAACCAGTACCTTGATCGTATCATCGGGCAGCTTGAGCATTTGCAGGATGGTCGACAAGGTACCGATCTTATAGAGGTCTTTTTGCTCCGGATCATCAACCTCAGCATTGCGTTGTGCCAGTAGCAATATCTTTTTATTGTCAGCCATAGCTGCTTCGAGCGCACGAGTCGATTTATCGCGCCCAACAAAAAGCGGGATTACCATGTGGGGGTAAACGACAACGTCTCGTAGCGGGAGAACGGGAATTAATTGTCGATCCTGTTCTTCTGCGAGCGGCGTATCCTGAGTATCTGACATAAAAGCCTCGAATAAAGAGTGTCGGGTTTATATAGTTGTAAAAATAGCCTTTTCAACCCTGATTATAGGCACTTCGTTACAAATATCAGATTGTTTTATTCGTCGGAAGCAGCTCTTTGCATTTCGCCGCCTTCATAGATGACATAGGGCTGAGCATTGCCTTCTATAACTGCGGCATCGACGACGACCTTACTCACATCTTCCATGGCAGGAAGATCGTACATAATATCGAGTAGTGTGTTCTCTAAAATGGTACGGAGACCCCGCGCACCTGTTTTCCGAGCCATCGCTTTTTTCGCGACAGCATTCAGTGAATCGGGGCGAAATTCGATTTCGCAGCCCTCGATTTCGAACATTTTCTGGTATTGTTTGGTGATCGCATTTTTAGGCTCGGTAAGGATTTCGACCAGCGCATCTTCATCTAGCTCTTCCAGAGTCGCTATAACTGGCAATCTACCAACAAATTCTGGGATTAGTCCGTATTTGATCAAATCTTCCGGCTCGACTTTGGTGATCACTTCGCCAAACTGACTCTCGCGGTCTTTGCTCTTCAGATCAGCACCGAAGCCGATGCCACCCTTTTCGGAGCGATCGAGGATCACTTTATCGAGACCCGAGAACGCACCGCCACAGATAAATAGAATTTTACCGGTGTCTACCTGTAGAAACTCCTGCTGCGGGTGTTTTCTTCCGCCCTGAGGCGGTACCGACGCAATGGTACCTTCGATGAGTTTTAATAATGCCTGCTGCACGCCTTCGCCTGAAACATCTCGAGTGATCGAAGGATTATCTGATTTTCGCGAAATCTTGTCGATTTCGTCGATATACACGATACCAGTTTGCGCCTTTTCGACATCATAATCGCATTTTTGCAATAGCTTCTGGATAATATTTTCGACGTCTTCACCAACATAGCCAGCTTCGGTAAGCGTGGTGGCATCGGCAATAGCGAAAGGCACATTAAGCAATCGCGCCAGGGTTTCGGCTAGTAGAGTCTTACCCGAACCGGTCGGCCCGATTAACAGGATATTACTCTTCGAAAGTTCAATATCGTCTTTGACATGCCCGACGTCAAGACGTTTGTAGTGATTATAGACGGCGACAGCCAGGACTCTCTTGGCACGGCTCTGACCGATGACATATTCGTCCAGAACAGTAAATATTTCGTGGGGAATCGGTAGCTTATTTTCTGTATCTTCGTTCTTTTCGTGGATTTCTTCGCGAATGATATCGTTACAAAGATCGACGCATTCGTCGCAAACAAAGACCGAAGGGCCAGCGATCAGTTTCTTGACTTCATGCTGACTCTTGCCGCAAAACGAGCAATATAATAGCTTCTCGTCCTTATTTTTACTTCTGTCGTCACTCATAATTGCTGCCGGTATCTAGTACTCTAACTGGTTGTAGATTCAATAATATTAGACCAAACCCACAAGTACAACTGAAAATAATCGTTTTTGTGAAACTCTACGATCTTATTCGACTATTTATTCGTCTAACTTATTCTCCAGAATCGGCACGCGAGGTCAAAACTTGATCGATTAATCCGTATTCTACGGATTCTTCTGAGCTCATGAAATTATCTCGCTCTGTGTCCTTGTCTATCTGGGTTTCTTTCTTACCAGTATGCGCTGCCAGCAGACTATTGAGGCGCGCACGAACAGTGAGAATTTCCTTAGCATGGATTTCAAAATCGCTGGCCTGACCCTGGAACCCGCCCAGCGGCTGGTGAATCATCACCCGTGAATGCGGCAATCCATAGCGTTTCCCGGCACTACCACCAGCCAGTAATATGGCACCCATACTGGCTGCCTGCCCGGTGCACAGGGTGCTAACGTCGGGTTTAATAAATTGCATCGTATCGTAAATTGCTAGACCGGCTGTTACCGAGCCGCCCGGGCTATTAATATATAACGAGATATCCTTATCGGGATTCTCAGATTCGAGGAACAATAGCTGTGCAACAATCAAGTTAGCCATGTGGTCTTCGATAGGCCCAACCACAAAAATAACCCGCTCTTTGAGTAATCGCGAGTAAATATCGTAGGCTCGCTCGCCACGCGCTGACTGCTCGACGACCATCGGCACCAGATTCGCCCTAACTTCCTCGACACCCGATCGCATCGAGGTAATACCGCTAATAATCCTGTCTTCGCTCATTGTAATTCCTGCTTATTAGGCCGCACCGTTCATCAGTTCTTCGAAAGAAGATTGCTTATTAGTTATTTTAGCCTTACTCAGGATATGTTCAACAACCTGCTCCTCTAGCACCATGCTTTCGAGCGAGGTACGAGCTTCCTGATTTTGCCGATAATAGTCCATGACCTGCGTAGGATCTTCATAAGACGCGGCCATATCGTTTAAGGTGGTTTCAACTCTCGATTTATCAAGCTCGATTTTTTCGTTTTTGATCAATTCACCGACCAGCAAACCAATTTGAACCCGTTTTTTAGCTTCATCGTGGAACATTTCATCGGGTAAATTTGATATATCGAAGCTCTCGGGATCTTGTCCCATGCGTTCTACGGCCTGCATTTTCTGTGTTTTTGTTTCTTCTTCGACCATCGCCGAAGGCGCAATAATTTCATTGACTGCCAGCAAAGCGTCAAGCGCGGCATTTTTTACGCTTTGCTTAACCCTCTGTTTCAGCTCTTTTTCCATGTTGCCACGTACATCGCTGCGGAACTTATCCAGATCACCATCTTCAACACCGAAGGCCTTAATAAATTCAGCATCGACTTCGGGTAATTTTGGCTCGGACACTTTAGTCGCCTTAAGCGTGAATTGTGCGGTCTTACCGGCAACGTCTTTACCGTGATAATCTTCCGGGAAATTAACTTCGACGGTTTTTTCTTCTCCGACCGAAATACCATCGAGGCCAGCTTCGAATTCAGGCAACATTTGTCCTGCACCGATCTCGACCGCCATATCCTTACCAGAACCGCCATCGAAAGGTACGTCATCGATTCGACCTTCGAAATCAACCATGACCTGATCACCCGTAGCGGCAGCCCGCTCTACTTCGGCCCATTCCTTATGCTGTTCGCGCAGTTTTTCAACCATGGCCTCAAAATCTTCATCTTTCACTTCTGCTTCCAGCTTTTCGACCTTTACCGAATCAAGATTTAGATTTTCCACTTCGGGAAAAACTTCAAAAACAGCGGTATAGGAAACTTCTTCCTTTTCTTCCGATTTCACTGATTCGATGCTCGGCATGCCCGCTGGCCGAATGTTTTCCTGGGTGATCGCTTCACGGTAGGAAGTTTCAATGACATCGCCGATGACTTCCTGGCGAACGGCTCCACCAAATTTCTGCTTAACCACTTTCAGGGGCACCTTGCCGGGACGGAAACCGTCGATGCGAACTGTCTTGATCAAATCCTTAAGTTTTTTCTCGACCGCCTGCGTAACTGTGTCAGAAGGAATCTGAACCGTCATTTTACGCTCAAGGCCTTCGAGGGTTTCTATAGATACTTGCATGATGATATCTCTTGATATTCGATAATTGGGGGTTTTCGCCGGGCGGCTAGCCGGGCCTGCAATCTTCAGCTTCCTGAATAAATGGTGCGAAAGGAGAGACTCGAACTCTCACATCAAAGATACCAGAACCTAAATCTGGCGCGTCTACCAATTCCGCCACTCTCGCACAGTGCTCGCTTTATTAACCACTGATTATATTGGCTGATAACGGATTAACCAGCAATTATTGCTGATTTTACCGATTCTGCCCGGTTTTGCTGCGCCTCACTCAATACTGAAGCTCAGTTTTTATGCCTGACTTTCAGGCATTAAAAAATGGGGTGGACGATGGGGATCGAACCCACGACAACAAGAATCACAATCTTGCACTCTACCAACTGAGCTACGCCCACCATAAATTTGGCACGCCCGGCAGGATTCGAACCTGCTACCCTCGGCTTAGAAGGCCGATGCTCTATCCAAATGAGCTACGGGCGCAGAAACCCTGATCCGTGCTTTCCATCGATTTGCGCCAATTAACTAGTCTAACAAAATTGGTCGGGGTGGAGAGATTCGAACTCCCGACCCACTGCTCCCAAAGCAGTTGCGCTACCAGGCTGCGCTACACCCCGAAATTCTGCAAATCAACAAGGCGCGGAATAATACGCTGTACAAAAATAATCGTCAATTGAACATTGATGATTTTTCCAATTAGTTTCGGCATATGCTCGATATTACTTAGGTACGGCGCCAACGCGTACCGCCAGCGCCATCTTCAATGGCAATTCCGGCTTCGACTAGCTCGTCTCGGATCTGATCTGCTTCTGCCCAGTTCTTGTTGCTCCGGGCATCGAGACGTCGTTGTATCAGAGCCTCGACAGCGGTGTCGCTCAAGCCGTCGCTTGATCCTGCCTGAGTTCTTAGGAAAACTTCTGGATTGTCTTCGAGTAAACCAATGATTTTGGCCAGGAACCTCAACAGACTCGCCAGTGAATCGACCTTATCGAGAGCATCACTTTTAGCGCGATTGATTTCTCTGACCAGATCAAATAAAACAGCCATTGCATTCGCCGTATTAAAATCATCATTCAAAGCCTGCTCGAAACGCTGTTGATAGCCGGAATTTTGTGGTATCTCGGCCTCCTTCGTATCCAGCATGGCTCCATAAAGCCTCTGTAGCGCGCTGCGGGCATTATTAAGCTGATCCTCAGAGTAATTGAGTTGGCTGCGGTAATGGCTACTGAGGATAAAATAACGAATCTCCTCGGCTTTATACTCCTGCATCACATCTCGCAGGGTGAAAAAGTTTCCTAAAGATTTTGACATTTTCTCGGCGTTAACCTGGACAAACCCATTGTGCATCCAATAATTAACAAAGGTTTCGCCGGTGCAGCATTCGCTTTGTGCGAGCTCGTTCTCGTGATGAGGGAACTGTAAATCATGCCCGCCACCGTGGATATCGAAGTGATTACCTAGCATTTGCATCGACATCGCGGAACACTCGATATGCCAGCCAGGCCGACCATCTCCATATTTGGAGGGCCAGAATGGTTCACCCGGCTTGGTCGACTTCCACAGCACAAAATCAGCCGGATCGCGTTTATTGGCATCGATTTCGACGCGTTCACCCGAGCGTAAGTCTTCCAGCTTTTTACCGGACAAATCACCATATTTATCAAACTTAGCAACTTCGAAATAAACGTCACCATTCGCGGCCTGATAAGCAAAACCCTTTTCGATCAGCTCTTCGATCATCTCTAATATGGCCTCGATATGGTCAGTCGCACGCGGTTCATGGTTCGGCCGCAGGATACCCAGCGGGTCGGTATCTTCATGCATCGCATCAATAAATCGCTGCGTCAGCTCCAGGAAGTGTTCACCGTTTTCATTCGCACGATTAATAATCTTGTCGTCGATATCGGTAATATTGCGCACATAGGTCACGTCGTAGCCAAGATGGCGTAGATAACGATACACCACGTCGAAAACCACTAGCACCCGAGCATGACCAACATGACAGTAATCGTATACGGTCATGCCACAGACATACATCCTGACCTGCCCTGGGACGATGGATTTAAAGACTTCCTTCTGGTTGGTCAAACTATTGTAAATGGTGAGCATAAATGACAGGTAGCGGTTAGTTTTAGTCGGAAATTTAAACATGTAGAGTGTAAGATATAGCCCTGGCAAGTGAAACTCTTAATCTTCTTGATCAACATCTTTTTAATCCTTATCTCCCGCCTTCCATAGTTCCCAACAAATCAGTAGAATCCGCCTATCTTTTAACCTCTGGATAGCCGATGAACAAAACGCTTTTACCGCTTGCAGTTGTATTGGCGGCTATTTTGTCTCTGGTTTTCTTTCTTACTATTAAAGGTGACAAACCAATGAACGAAGCCACAACTGAAAATACCCAGGTTTTAATTGAAACCACCATGGGGAACATCACCATAGAGCTCGATATGCAAAATGCTCCAAACACGGGCGCCAATTTCCTCGCCTATGTCGATGATGGCTATTTTGTCGATACCATTTTTCATCGAGTCATCCCAAACTTTATGGTTCAGGGTGGTGGTATCACAACGGATATGAGTGACAAGCCAAGTAGCCGCCCCCCGATCGAAAACGAAGCCAACAATGGACTGAAGAATGATCGCGGTACACTAGCCATGGCTCGCACTGGTGACCCACATTCAGCGACCTCGCAATTTTTCATTAACCATGCCGACAATGCATTTCTAAACTTCACCAGCGAATCGATGCAGGGCTGGGGTTATGCGGTATTTGGTAAGGTCACCGATGGCATGGATATTGTCGATGCAATCGCGCAGGTTCAAACCGGTGACAGCGGCGGACACCAAAACGTACCGCTGGAAACAATAACTATTACCGCCGTTTCACGCCTGTAAGCTAAAGACGCAGCGAAATGACAGGCGAGTATTTATTTATCTCCGACTGTCATCTCGACAAAAACCGACCGGATGTTACCGATAACCTCGTCGATTTTTTGACTAACCGGGCCACTCAGGCCCGGTTTTTATATGTACTCGGCGATTTGTTTGAAACCTGGATTGGCGACGACGATCCGGCCATCGAACTGCGACTGATATTCAATTGCTTCCAGCATCTCTCAAAAACTACCGAAATATATTTCCTCGCAGGTAATCGCGATTTTCTGTTTGGTGAACAAGGCGCCAACAAAATGAAATCGAGCATTCTCAAAGAGCCTAGCTTTATAACGCCTGGTTCACAAAAAATAGGCCTGTTACACGGTGATACCTTATGTACCGACGACGGCGACTATCAACAATTTCGAACAATGGTGAGAAATAAACAGTGGCAGGATGATTTTCTCGGAAAGCCGCTAGCTGAGAGAAAAAAAATAGTGGCGGGGTTGCGCGAGCAAAGCAAACACGCCATGCAACAAAAGCCCACCGATATCATGGACGTCAACCGACAGTCGGTATTAGACTGCTTCGAGGAACTTGGAGTAAGCACAATTATTCATGGGCATACCCACCGTCCGGCAGTTCATCATTACCCCGGTGGTCAGATACGTTATGTACTGGGTGACTGGAACCCTGAGCCAAGCTATCTAAGCTGGACGGCCAACACCGGCTTTGCTCTTACCGACCCCAGAGTTTAGCGCTGGTTTAACTCGAGTGCTTCTAGCTCTTTTGCTTCAAACCCAGCCTCAAGCCTGGCTTCCCGATTGAACGGGCCGCGTAATTTTCCACCCAGGTATTCATTGATCAGCGCCTGAAAAGTCGATGCCGGTTCTAGCTGCTTTTGCTCGCACAAATGCCGGTACCAGTGGTTACCAATACGCACGTGACCGATTTCGTCCGCATAAATTACCTTTAGAATCTCGACGGCTTCGGTGTCGCCAATCTGCGTAAAGCGTTTAATCATCGCAGGCGTGACATCCAGTCCACGCGCCTCCATTACTCTTGGCACTAACGCCATCCGGTGCAGAACATCGTGCCGGGTTTTGCATACCATATCCCATAGTCCACTATGTGCCTCACAGTCCCCATAATAAGAACCCCGTTTACGCAGGCTATCATCGAGTAATCGAAAATGTTTCGCTTCCTCGCTAGCCACCAGTAGCCAGTCGCTAACGTATTGATCCGACATCTGGCGAAACCGATAAACCGCGTCGAGAGCAATATTAATGGCGCAGAACTCGATATGAGCAAAGGCGTGCAGTAAATGAATACGGCCCTCCTCGGTCGCTGTACTGCGACGAGCAAGTGCGCGTGGATCGACCAGCGTTGGCTTTTCTGGGCGGCCAGGATCGTCGACTGGCAGCATCTGAAAATCTGCTTCGCGTATTAATTTACCCTGTTGCCAGTCATCGAAAAGCAGTGTCACGCCAGCGCATTTACTCGTTGGGTCTCTATCCAGTAGAACCTTTTCTGTTTGTTCAAATAATCCTGCTGACATTAGATTAAATTGTCCAGACCTCGACTCAGGTCAAGAATAATATCTTCTATATATTCCAGTCCAACCGCGACACGAATCAAACCATCCTCAATGCCAGTTAAATTTCGATGCTCCTCGCTGAGTCGACCGTGTGTAGTCGTTGCTGGATGAGTAATCGTAGTTTTCACGTCACCCAGGTTAGCGGTAATAGAAAGCATTTGAGTATTGTCGATCACCTTCCAGGCAGCCTCACGCCCTCCTTTGACAACAAAAGAGACGATGCCGCCGAAATCAGATTGCTGTTTGCAGGCGAGCTCGTATTGAGGATGTGATTCCAGGCCAACATGAAATACCTTCTTGATGCTTGATTGGGTAGACAGAAACTGTGCCAGTTTCAACGCCTGTTCTGAATGCGCCTTCATGCGCAACGACAACGTTTCCAGACCTTTTAGCGCCACCCAGGCATTGAAAGGGCTCATAGTCGGTCCGGTAGTACGGATAACACCAAAAATTTCCTCGCCGACCAACTGTTGGTTGCCGACCACTGCACCACCGACGATTCTTCCCTGGCCGTCCAGATATTTGGTGGCCGAATGCACGATTAAATCTGCGCCAAGCGACAAAGGCCTTTGTAAGGCTGGTGTACAAAAGCAGTTGTCTACCACTAACAAACAGCCGTTTTCGTGAGCAAGGTTTGCCAAAGCTCTTATGTCGGCTATTTCCGTGAGCGGATTTGAGGGTGTTTCCAGAAATAGAATTTTCGTATTCGGCTGAATCGCAGACTTCCACGAATTGATATCCGTCATTTGCACGAAAGTAGTTTCAATACCAAAGCGTGGTAAATATTTCTCGAACAAAACAGTCGTCGTACCGAATACCGAACTCGATGACAGGAGATGATCGCCCGCTTTCAGCAAGCCGACGCAGATCGACATAATCGCCGACATCCCCGAGGCGGTAGCTACACAGCTTTCACCACCCTCGAGTGCAGCCAGCCTCTGCTCAAAGGCTTGTGTCGTCGGATTAGTAAAACGCGCATAAATATTGCCCGGTTCGTCACCGGAAAATCTCGCTGCTGCCTGAGCGGCATTATCAAAGACGAAACTCGATGTGGTAAAAATCGGTTCGCCGTGCTCATGCTCTGCCGTACGCCTATGACCGGTACGGATTGCCTGAGTATCGAAATGACTGGATTCGTTAAACACGGTGTTGCTCCCAAAAGTAAAACTCGGGAGAGGGGGAATTAAGTCTGGAAATATACAGAACCACCCTCTTTAGCAAATTTATAATTCGATATTGACGATCAAGTATGAAGGTCGAAACCGAGGCGCCTGCAAGCCGAGAAACAAATCAGCGCCTACTGAGAGAACATTAACTTGGGTAAGTGTTGGAGTCAAGCCTGACACTGACAACAGTACACTACCCTACCGAATAATCACCAGATCATTAACCAGCACATTATCAAACAATTCGATAACGTCGCTGTTGTTCATTCGAATACAGCCGATGGAAACCGGTTGACCAATCCGCTTTTCATCAGACGTACCGTGGATATAAATATAGCGCGAGTAGCTGTCATAAGCACCACCCATATTTATACCCTTTTCGAGGCCGTCGAGCCAAAGAATGCGCGAAGTTATTTCGTCCATCAGGCGTTGATCGTGATCGCTGCTAATACGACCGGTAGGTTCACGGCCTTTAAACACCATACCCTGGGGTTGGCCGCCACCGATTTTTTGCTTTATGCGGTGCACACCAAAAGGGGTTTTGTGGCTATCAAGTCGATTACCCAGCCCATTTTCCGAAGTCGATACTGGATAGATTCTTGACTCGCTTTCTTCGATGTCGATGCAGTACAGGCATTGCTTTACGCTATCGATATAAATAAATGGCCGTTGGTCAGCAACAGCAGAATAACCTGGAATCAGGCTCTGAGTCTGCCGATAGAGTTCATCCCAGAGCATCAGGCGTTATTATGCAGCTCCATGCCGATAACGGTGACATTTTCATTGTCATCCTGCATGGCTGAGTCGCTTCGAATACGACTAATTCGATTCAGGTATTCGTCGTCAATCGTTTTGGTGACATACTTCCCATCAAAGCAGGAGCAATCGAACTCCTTGATCGATCGATTACCTTTTTGTACGGCATCGATGAGATCTTCGAGATCCTGATAGATTAACCAGTCGGCACCGATGACTTCTGCGATTTCCTTTTCACTACGATTATGCGCTACCAGCTCTTCGGCCGCTGGCATATCGATCCCGTAGACATTTGGATATCGAACTGGTGGCGCGGCCGAGGCGATATAAACTTTAGCAGCTCCAGCTTCGCGCGCCATTTGAATAATTTGCTGCGAAGTCGTACCGCGGACGATTGAATCGTCGACCAGTAATACATTTTTCCCTTTAAATTCGATATCAATGGGATTCAATTTTTGGCGCACCGAGCGCTTGCGTAAAGTCTGGCCCGGCATGATAAAGGTTCGACCGATGTAACGATTCTTGATAAAGCCCTCACGGTATTTAACCCCCAGATGATAAGCCAACTCCATAGCCGAAGGCCGACTGGTATCCGGTATCGGGATGACTACGTCAATGTCATGCTTTGGCATTTCGCGCAGAATCTTGCGCGCCAGTTTAACGCCCATGCGCAAACGAGCCTTATAGACGTAAATATCGTCGATAATCGAGTCGGGACGAGCGAGATAAACATATTCAAAAATGCAGGGGCTGAGCGTACTCGTCTTGGCGCATTGTTTAATATGCATATTGCCTTCCACATCGATAAAAATCGCTTCGCCAGGTTTCAGATCGCCTATCAGGTCGAATCCTGCAGTTTGTAACGCAACACTTTCTGACGCGATCATATACTCGGTATAACCGGCGGTGTCACGCTTTCCATAAACCATTGGGCGAATCCCCGAAGGATCACGAAAACCAATAATGCCTTTGCCGGTAACCATCGCTACCACCGCGTACGCGCCTTCGACACGTCGATGGGTTTCGCTTATAGCACTGAAAATCTGGTCTGCGGTCAGGTTAAGGCTTCCAGAAATCTGTAGCTCATGTGCAAGCACATTGAGCAAAACCTCTGAATCCGACTGAGTATTGATATGCCTTAAGTCAGACTCATAAAGTTCGGCTTTGAGTTTCTCGACATTGGTAAGATTACCGTTATGGGCGAGGGTAATACCATAAGGAGAGTTCACATAAAATGGTTGAGCCTCAGCCGAGGATGAACATCCAGCGGTTGGGTAACGGACATGACCAATCCCCATATTTCCAACCAGGTCGAGCATATGTCGAGTATGAAAAACGTCACTGACCTGCCCGTTGCCTTTTCGGAGTTTTAGCTTTTCGCCTTCGCAGACCACGATACCTGCGGAGTCCTGTCCACGATGTTGCAATACTAACAATCCGTCGTAAATGATTTGCGCTACCGGTTGTTGACTGACGATTCCAATAATTCCACACATAAGTTGAAGCTTCTCAGTTAATCAGTAAAAGGTCATAGCGTAAATCGACCGGCAATATCTTGCGGTAGTATATCTTTTAGCCAGTTGGCGAGGGTAACAAAATAATCGATCATCGCTGAGTCCTGCCACCAGGGTTCGCCCGGCATCGGGGTTAGTCCAGCTAATAATACCACCATAGTCACAATCAGCACGCCACGCGCACCACCAAATACCACGCCGAGGGACTTGTCGGTACCGCTAAGCCCGGTTTTCGTTACCAGTTGTGAAGCCATAAAATTGACAATAGCGCCAATAATAAGCGTGCAAACGAACAAAATCGAAAACGCTACACCAGTTCTAAGCGTTATCGATTCGATATAGGGTGCCAGGATTTCAGCCATTGGCGTGAAATAGCGAAAGGCGATGAAACCGGCTAAAACCCAGCTGGTTAGCGATATCGACTCTTTGATAAAGCCTCTCACCAGACTAATTAAGGCTGATATGAGGATAATTACGATAATAACCAGATCAATCCAACTCATAATTTATTCTCCTGCTCTCTAACGCTCGTACTTCATGATTAAGCTGTCAATATTGTATTTAGCGCGGATTTTATTTTGTGCTACCCGAGTTTGATCTCGATTTAAAAAAGGACCCAGTCGCACTCGATAACTAATTTTCCCATCGACACTGAACTGTTCGATAAATACGGCAGCAATTTTCGATTGTCGCAATTGATCTCGCTGAGTCAGCGCTTTTTTCTTATCTCTATAGCTACCCACCTGAACAACCCAGCTAGTACCGCCGACAGGTTTGCTGACTGCGGTCTTCGGTTGACTAGCCGGTTTCTCTACAACCTTTTCTTCAACTGGCTCGGCTTTAGCGACAGACTCCGGTTCAGTTTTTTTGTCAACCTCGCGTTCGATTCGATTAGCCTCATCCGTGGAGGTCTCATCAATAAAGCGGGGTTCGAGAACGGGTAACTCCTCTACCTTGGCGCGTAACTCGATAATCTTTTGTTCAAACTCAGGGTTAGCGGCAATCGCGGGCTGAATCGGTATTTCTACCTTCAGGTTTTTTTTCTGCGCACCAGAACCATCGAGTAACATCGGTAGAAAAATCACCGCTAGCGCGAATACAACTGCAATTCCAACCAGCCTCTGTTTGATACTTTGATCCATAATTGAACTGTTAATTACCTTTGGAGTGCCAGAAGGAAAGTTTCGACGGTCACGAAAGACCCGGTTACCAGCATTATATCTTGATTGCCTAAAGATGACAGCGCATGATCGAGTGCAGTATCAACATCGATAAACCGCTTCTGAATTTCCACCTGAGTCGAAATTCGACCGGCCAGGTTATCAGCACTAAGCCCCCGATCACCTATGAGTGACAACAACCACCAGTCATCGACCACAGCACCAAATTCACTGACAAACGCGACATTGTCTTTATCGTCGAGCATGCCCAGTAAAACCACGACACGTCCTTCTGGTTTTTTGATCAAAGCGAGGTTTTCTGCCAGTGCTGCGGCAGCATCCTGATTGTGGCCAACATCGATATAAACGCTACCAGCAACGTCGGTTTTAACCGATTGAAAGCGTCCAACTAATTCCGTATTTTCGAAATTCCTCTGAATAATTGCATTGTCAAACTGACGCAAATCGAGCAGTTGGTGCAACCCGGCAACGACACCAGCGAGGTTCTGCTGCTGGTGAACGCCCGGTAAAATCTGGGTGAGCTCCAGTGACAGTTCACCGCTTTGCCAGCCAAATCGATCCTGACCAGATAACCTCTGCACGCTGAAATCACGCTGATATTGCTGGCTATGGCAACCAAGCCTACGGATTTCATCCTGGACAGATTGCGGTGGCTCATTGTCGTTGCAAATCACCGGAATTCCTCGTCGTAATACCCCCGCTTTTTCGAAGCCAATTTTTTCGCGGTTATCACCAAGCCAGTTTTGATGATCGACCCCGATACTGGTGAGATGCACTAGGTCGGCATCAATAATATTAACGGCGTCCAGTCGCCCACCCAGGCCGACTTCTAGAATGGCAAAGTCGGGGGGATTCTGCTGCATCAACCATAGCGCCGCCAGGGTGCCAAATTCGAAATAGGTTAGAACAATATCCGCGCGGGCCTGATCAATAGCCTCGAAGGCCTGACAAAGTTTCCGATCAGAAACCATTTCGAGGTTAAACTTGATGCGCTCGTTGTAGCGCAACAAATGCGGAGAGGTATAACTGGCAACAAAGTACCCAGCAGCATGTAACCAGGTTTCGTAACTGGCTACCGTAGAACCCTTACCATTCGTTCCGGCAACGGTAATGACTGTTGAGCCTATTTTGCCGATGCCGAGCTTGCTGGCGACCGCAGACACGCGTTCCAGACCAAGCTCAATTGTTTGGCTATGTAATGAAAGTTGCCAGTCGAGCCACTCGTCAAGACGATTAAAACGCATAATGGAATTCAGCTACGGAGAGAGTTTCCAGGGATAAAACCCAGAATTTAAACAAGGCTCAAGGGGTCGGCTTACCCATCAACATGCTACATAGCGAGCTAATCTTCTCACGAAGCTGGCGACGGTCCACAATTATATCGATGGCACCGTGTTCCTGTAGGAACTCGCTACGTTGAAAGCCTTCGGGCAAAGTTTCACGCACGGTTTGTTCGATGACACGCGGGCCAGCAAAACCGATTAAGGCATTGGGTTCAGCGATGTGAATATCTCCGAGCATGGCAATACTCGCCGACACACCACCCATGGTTGGATCGGTTAATACACAAATATAAGGGATACCGCGCCTCGATAAACGAGTTAGCGAAGCACTGGTCTTTGCCATTTGTAGCAGGGAGAACAGTGCTTCCTGCATGCGCGCACCACCACTGGCGGTAAAGCAAATCAAGGGAATATTGTTTTCAAGACTGGCATTCACTGCGCGTACGAATTTCTCGCCAACTACTGCACCCATCGAACCACCCATGAATCGAAACTCAAATGCCGCAGCGACCACCTCGACTCCATTCACCTTTCCCTGCATGACGATCAGGGCATCTTTTTCGCCAGTTTGCTTTTGTGCCTGGATTAGACGATCGCGGTATTTTTTATCGTCCCTGAATTTAAGCACATCGACGGCTTCGATATTGGGGGCAATTTCACTACGCCCTTCGGCATCGAGAAACAGTTCCAGACGACGGCGAGCCGGAATACGCATGTGAAAATCACATTTGTGGCAGACATCCTGATTCCGCTCCAGTTCGGCTCGATAAATAATCGCATCGCAGGACCCACATTTAGCCCAAAGACCTTCTGGGATATTCTTTTTATCATTTATTCCCGAAGTTCTAATCTTCGAAGGAAGCAGTGATTCAAACCAGTTCATATTATTGCTCTACCGGTATCCATCGCCGTACGCATTTCCTTAAGCGTCACGGTAATACCTGATTTTATTTGTTGGTAATAATCTTCTACATTTTCATGCATGATCGTCGCCACGTTTAACCTCGCTAAAAAACCGATTCATTAAGCCCTTGTCTTTAATTCCCTTAGAAGCCTCAACACCACTACTAACGTCAACAGCCCAGGGCTTCACCTGAGTGATCGCTTCAGCTACATTGCCTGGATTTAAACCGCCTGCAAGCAGCAACGGCGAGCCAAATGAAGAGGGGACTTTAGACCAGTCAAATGTATCACCAGAACCGCCCTGACGTCCAGCCACATTACTGTCTAATAGAAAGCCCTGAGCACCCAAATATGCCGAGGCAAAAGCGCCCGCATCACCGACACTGCCCATAGGAATAGCTTTTATATAGGGTAAGTTCCAGCGATCACAACTACTTGATGTCTCATCACCATGGAATTGCAGGCAGTCAGGTTTAACTTGCTCAATCACCTGTCCAATCCAGTCCTCATTTTCGTTCATCAACAATGCGGTAACGGTCACAAACGGTGGCATTGCCATTCTGATTTTTATTGCGGATTCAATATCAATCGAGCGAGGGCTGGGCTGGTGAAATACCAGCCCTATCGAATCAGCACCTAGCCTAACGGCATGCAGAGCATCGTCGATACGGGTGAGACCGCAAATTTTTACTCGTGTTCGAGTTCGTAATTCCATAACTCAGAATAATACGGGTTTTTGTCCAGCTATGGGAAGATTATATTGATCGGGATAGTAGGCGCGTACGAGATAGAGTCCAGCGGCTGGCGCAGTGACATCGGCTAAATTTCTATCTTTTGAGGCTAGTACTTCGGCGAACCATTCTATACTTTGCTCTCCTTTTCCAACGGTGATTAAACTACCTGCCAGATTGCGAACCATGTGATATAGAAAGGCATTAGCTTTTATATCGAAGTAAATTAACTCACCCTGCCTCGTTATATTAATTTCATGTACGTTACGACTGGCCGATTTAGCCTGACAACCCGCTGCTCTAAATGCGCTAAAATCGTGCTCACCGAATAATTGCTGTGCGCATTCGTGCATCGATGTGTGATCTAGCCGGCGATACTCCCAATTTACTCGGTCATGGAATATTGCACTGGGTACCCGACTATTGAGAATAATATAGCGGTAACTTCGCGCAAAGGCACTAAAGCGGGCATGAAAGTTATCATCAACCGCTTTAATCCACTTAATTCGTATATCTCGCGGCAAGCGGCAATTCGAACCTAATATCCAGGCCCGATCATCTCGCTCTGCACCGGACTCGAAATGTGCCACCTGCTCGACCGCATGTACACCTGAGTCGGTACGTCCGGCGCAAACCAGCTGGATCGGATGGTTGGCTACAAATCCTATAGCGTTTTGTACATGTTCCTGAATTGCAACACAATGTTTTTGCTGTTGCCAGCCGCAATAGTCAGCACCTGAGTATTCGACGCCAATCGCGTATTTAGTAATTATCATGTATGCATTTTACGACAGATAAAAAAAAGCCTGCTAATAAATTAACAGGCTAAAACTACATCAGCTTTGAGGAGTTTGATTGCAGTGTTAGATTAAAGGTGCTTCAGTAACGACGTGGCCTCAGCTTTTTGCTCGTCATTGCCCTCAGACACTACTTCGTCAAGACTACTGCGTGCACCTTCTGAATCACCCATGTCAATGAAAGCCCTGGCCAGGTCAAGCTTGGTAGAGACTTCGTCAACATCGTCGGGTAACATTAAATCTTCGATTCCGTCGATTCCGAGACCTTCGAGATCAGCTTCATCGGCTAATAATTCTTCGGGGTCGTCAAAATCACCTGGTGCGAAGGTATCTGTCTTCGAGTTATCGACATCCATTTCGATGTCCATAGCCAATTCTTCATCATCTTCGAAGTCGCTCAGATCAAGCTCGACGCCCAGTGCATCGTCCGATTCAGGTTCTACGAATGCGGTATCTTCCATACCATAACTACTCAGGTCATCGTCGTCACCTATCTCGATGATGGCAGTCGCTTCCGTTCCATAACCGTCATCTTCGTCATCAATCTGAGCCACGAAAGCATCGGTATCGATGACTGCCGTGCCGGCCTCTATAACGGCAGTGGACTCTATGTTGGCTTCATATACGCCATCACCACCGAGATCGAGTTCTTCGGGCAATTCAAAATCTACATCTTCCGGTTCTGGTTTCTGATCTTCATCAGAATCTAGAGAAAAATCGAGATCGCCTATATCATCAGGCATGTCAACGTCATCTTCGAGGCTAGCACGAATATCAGTTCTATCCTCGGTGTCTAAATCCGGCAACTCATCCAGGTCCGGTATCTCGAGTTCGTCACTGTCAGATTCACCCGATAAGAATTCGGTAGATTGAAACGTATTCGTGTCTTCTTCACCAAGATCAAAATCAGTGGTAGAAAAGTTGGTATTGTCTTCTTCTGCGCCCACACCCAGCTCGAAATCAGCCGAAGCAGGTTTGCTAATTTCAAGGTCAGCAGCGCTCATACCGCTATCTTTAGCCGCCGCAAATAGCGCGTTATCAGGGGCTAGTTCGTAACCCATGATTAATACTCGGTCCCAATAACGATTTGCGGCATTACCCATCGACTTCAGGGTTTCGGCTTCGCTAACAAAGGCGTCGGTATTTTTGGTCGCAAAATGCGTGTCGAGTAGTTTTGAGCGATAGTCCGCACGCTCAGGATTCGATTCGAGACTCTGCGTAAGTAGCTCTTCAGCGTTGTCGTAAAGGTTATAGGCCAGATATACGTCAGCCTCGTTTAAAATATCGTCCTGCTCATCGCCATCAGCTGAGGCTGCCGAACTTTCTGGTTCTGGCGCCTGAATGCTTGGCACTACCTCAGTACGAGCTATATCATCAAATCCTTCATCAAGCGCCTCGGTAATACCCAGGTCGTCGGGCAAACTAATGTCAGAGTCGTCGAGATCATCGAGACCTTCGAAGGCACCTTCGGCTAAATGGATCGGAGTTAAATCATCCTCTTCGGCCACATAAATCGGATCATTTACGGTAAATTCTTCTTCAGAATCACCCGACTTGTTCTTTCGTTTGTACACTACCAAGCCGATAAGCAGTAACAGAATACCACCCAACCCGCCTAGCATTACGGGGTCGAGCGCGAGGTTATCCATTGACGGCAATATGCCACCCATATCGGGAATCATATCCAGGATCGCTGGAGGCAGGATGCCATCCAAAAGCGATGGGGAATCGGACACTGGCTGGGTAACGATTACCGGTACTGGTGGAGTCTCACTAAGCTGATCCTGTTGGGCTGAGTCATCGACCAGTTCATCAGAATCATCCGTCATGGTATCGGTATCAGCTTCTTCGACTAGTAGTAGTTCTTCCAACAATTCATCTTCATCGGCGGCCTTTTGTGCCGCATCTATCGCTTCGTTGCTAACCAGTTCCTCTTCGGCCAATTCATCTTCTGCTTGTTGAGCCTGTAGTTGAGCCAGACTATCGTCCTCTATCTCGACCATTTTCTGTAATTCTTCAAATTTGCTCAGTCGAGCTTCGAGTTCAGCAATTTGTGATTCTAGCTCCCGATTTTCGACCCGAGATCCGTCAAGCTCTTCTTCTGCCAGAGCGAGCTTGACTCTCAATTCGTTGGCATCTTCACCTTCGCCCTGAAGGCTAGCGGCATCGGACTGTCCATCTCCTGGGGTGATCAGATTTAACTCGGCACCTGACTCGGCGGTCTGGCCATCTCCCTGGCTGCCACCATCGCTCTCGACAGCTACTGAGGTTTGCCCAGTGACTCGGGCGACATAGTCATCCCAAAGGCCGTTTTGTTCCAGCGCCTGGGCATAAGCCTGTTGCTGGCTTATTTCAGCAATTTCGCTCGCTTCAGGCATTCGCAGCACAGAACCGATCTTGAGATTATTGATATTATTGTCGTTAAAAGCACCGGGGTTAGCTCGCTGGATTGCGAGCATAATCTGATTGACACTCTGCCCAGAGGCCTGAATATTGGAAGCTATGCTCCACAGAGTGTCATCTTTTACAACCGTGACATCACCAGGGCTCGTGATACTTTCCTGTCCACTAAAAACTTCCTGCGCGACTGGTTCATCAGCGTATTCAGTTTCTGCGACAGGTTCCTCAGCTTGCTGAGTAAACACTTCGGTTTCTACACTAGCTTCCGATTCGGTTAAAGCGATGGGTTCCGGAATGACGGGTTGATCATTGGTGGTCTCAACTTCCACTGCAATTTCGGTTTCTACCGGTTCAACAACAGGCTCAGGGATTAATTGCTGGGTTTCTGCAACTGGTGTCGGTGCAGGTGCTGGGGTATCAGCATAAAACGGTGGATCGAGAAGAACAGTGAATTCTCTTAATAAACGACCTTTCGCCCAGTCGGCTTCGACCAGAAAATTTAGAAAAGGCTCTTTAACCGATGCTTTTGTGGTAACGAGGATGACAGCACTATCGCCCTCTTCGTTCTTTTTAACCGCAAACCGCAAATCCGACAGACCACTCGCCCTGGTGAGCCCAGCCCGCGAAAAAGCATCGCGTGATGCCAAACCGACCAGTAAATCGTCTATTTCTCCTGCGCGAGCCGATATTACTTCTATCTCGGCATTAAGCGGCTGATTTAAAAAGGAATTAACCTCAATTTCACCTAAACCGAGGGCAAGGCTGTTTGTCGGCATCGCGATTGCAGCCAACCAGAATGATATTATTAATCCCAAATTACGCACGATTTTTCTCCTAAACTCCCTAGATTTTTTTATAACAAAAGTGCTGTAATTCCATGCACCTAGATTGATAGTTAGAGAATTTACTTTAAAGAAAGCACTTTCACAAGTAGTTGTAACTATAGATTATAAATAAGATTTTAGCAAAATATCTGTTACATGCACGTAATTATTCGCTAAGCCATAACGCATTGGGTCCACAACCACCCAGAAATGGATGCTTTTGGCGTTGTTTTCCACCCCCTCAAGCTGATTTATAACACAGCTAAATGATTGATTACAATCAGAAATAGGACTCGAATATCCATCACTCAGTTGCACAGCACTCATTTTGTCAAATATCGCTCGACTCTCTGACAGGCTCACTTCGTTGGCGAATTCTAATTGCACGGAAATTGCCAACCCATGGAATACAGGAACATTGGTTACCTGATGAATACAACTAATTTCACTTTTTCCTAATAACTTCACCAAATCGGCGTCCAAATGCGATATCTGCGAGGCCGGGAACATATTAAAGGCAATTTGCAGGGGGAAAACCGAGGGTACCGCTTCGCGACCATTCAATAATTCAATGGTTTGCCCGGCCAGCTCATCAACTGCGGCTTTACCACTCGCTTCTGCGCTTCGCAGGAACACCAGATTACAACGACTTATTTCGAAGGCTTGATGCAAGTCCGGTAATACACCCATCAAACAGGATAATTCAGGGCCCGCCAGTCGCACACTAGCCTGCGTGTAAGAGACATTAATCTCGACATCACGATTAGGCGCATATACGACTGCCCCATCACTATCGACTGTGTGGCTAACCAACAACGCATCCTGACTCGTTAGTTTCGATTCAATCGAGGCGTCGTACTCCGGCATCAAGACCAATCCACAGCCTTCAAAGCTGTAATCTTGCTGATCCTGAACTTGCAGATAAGTATCCCCGTATCCGAGCTTGGTACCGGCGCTGCTTTCGTCGCCTAGTAAAATCAGAGAATCGGGCGCGAGACCGGATTCGGGTAATTTCTCCAATATCGCCTGGGCAGCCAGGCTATCAGCATGGGTCAGGGCTATTCTTGCATCGTCCATGTCTATTGCTCCAGCAGGATATTCAGCATACGTCTGAGAGGCTCGGCGGCACCCCAGAGCAACTGATCACCTACGGTGAAGGCAGACAGATATTCACTACCCATGTTCATTTTACGTAATCGACCAATCGGAATATCGAGCGACCCGGTAACTGCGGCAGGTGACAACTGATCCATAGATACCTGTCTGTCATTCGGCAACACTTTTACCCATTGATTCGACTCTGCCAGCATTTGATGGATTTCATCGAGTGGCAGGTCTTTTTTCAATTTGACTGTCAATGCCTGCGAGTGCGAACGCATCGCGCCAATTCGCACACAAATACCGTCGATAGGTATTTGATCATCACCACGGCCCAGTATTTTATTCGCCTCGACGCCACCCTTCCATTCTTCACGGCTTTGGCCATTTTCAAGCTGCGAGTCAATCCAGGGAATTAAACTACCGGCTAGCGGCACGCCGAATTGTTCACTGGGATAAGCGTCCGACCGCATATGCTCGGTCACCTGTCGGTCAATTTCGAGAATAGCGGACGATGGATTAGCCAGCAGTCCTTCGACACAGTTATGGATACTACCCATCTGAGAAATCAATTCACGCATATGACGTGCACCGCCGCCCGATGCCGCCTGATAAGTCATGACACTAATCCAGTCGACCATATCGTGCTCGAACAAACCGCCCATGCCTAGCATCATTAAACTAACGGTGCAGTTACCACCGATGAAATCCTTTTTGCCATCGACTAACGCCCGATCGATCACCGAGCGGTTTACCGGGTCGAGCACAATGATCGTATGTTCTTCCATACGCAGGTTTGAGGCCGCATCGATCCAGTAACCCTTCCAGCCACTGGCCCGTAAATCCGCATAAACCTGTTTGGTGTAGTCACTACCCTGGCAAGTGACGATTGCATCGAGTGATTTCAGACTTTCGATGTTTGTGGCATCGGCTAAAGGCGCAATGGGCTTACCGATATCCGGACCATCCTGGCCAACTTGTGACGTCGTGTAAAATATCGGCTCCGCAATTATGGCAAAATCGTTTTCCTCGCGCATGCGTTGCATCAGCACCGACCCAACCATGCCTCGCCAACCGACAAATCCTACTCTTTTCATAACCTGCTTCGTTCCAAAAAAATTAATTAACTCGACAGGGCGCGCATGGCCGCAACCACTGCATCACCCATTGCTACCGTGCTGACGCTATTGCCACCATCGGCTATGTCAGCAGTGCGAAACCCCTGGTTCAAAACATTGCCGACTGCGAGGTCGATTTTATTCGCCAGTTCGGCTTCGCCCAGGCTATAACGTAGCATCATCGCTACCGACAATATTGTCGCCAACGGATTTGCCATGCTTTTGCCGACAATATCAGGTGCCGATCCATGTATTGGTTCGTACATTCCCTTGCCAGCGCTATCGAGTGACGCAGAGGGCAGCATACCGATGGAACCAGTGAGCATCGCGGCGGTATCCGACAATATATCGCCGAACATATTAGTAGTAACCATCACGTCAAACTGCTTGGGCGCTCGTACTAACTGCATCGAGGCATTGTCGACATACATATGCGAGAGCTCGACTTCGGGATAATCGGCAGACACTTTAATCACCACCTCGCGCCACAGCTCAGAGACTTCGAGTACGTTGGCCTTATCGACGGAACAGAGCTTTTTGTTACGCAGCATGGCGATATCGAATGCCGAGCGCGCGATGCGATCGACTTCGTGCTCGGCGTATACCAGCGTGTTAAAACCCTGTCGCTCGCCATTTTCAAGTTCGCGGATACCGCGCGGCTGGCCGAAATATATACCGCCGGTGAGTTCGCGAACAATCATGATGTCGAGGCCAGCAACAATCTCGTCTTTCAGGCTCGACGCGCTGGCTAACTGAGGGTAAAGCATCGCCGGACGTAAGTTGGAGAATAGCTCCAGCTCGGTGCGTATCCGAAGCAGACCACGTTCCGGGCGCATATCGCGTTCCAGTGTGTCGTACTGTGGGCCACCAACTGCCCCGAGTAATACCGCATCGGCTTGCTGGCACAGCGCCAGTGTTTCCTGAGGCAAAGGATCTCCTGATTGATCGTAGCCGGCACCACCGAGAGCGGCAGATTCGATTTCCATGCCAAAGCCAAAATCCTGCTGTAGGCATTCGAGTAGTTTTACCGCCTCGGCAACAATTTCGGGACCGATACCGTCACCGGGCAATACCGCTATTTTTTTCAAGCTCATGATTTATGCGTTTCCTAACCAGGGATAACTGGCGTAATACTGTTGTTCAAAGTTTTTGATCTGATCGGCGTGCTGCATGCTCAAACCAATATCGTCCAGGCCATTCAACAGGCAATACTTGCGAAACTCGTCGATTTCGAAGGGCATTTTCACCCCGGCGGCATTGGTCACACATTGATTTTCCAGGTCAATATCGAGCTCAAAATCGTCTGATTGCTCGAACTCCTCGAACAACTGATCAACAATAGATGCGCTCAGTGCAATAGGCAAAAAGCCATTTTTAAAACTGTTATTGTAGAAAATATCGGCATAACTCGGTGCGATAACCACCTTAATTCCAAAATCCATCAACGCCCAGACCGCGTGTTCACGCGACGAACCACAGGCGAAGTTTTCTCTGGCGAGCAATACCTGCGCGTGCTTATATGGACTTTGATTAAGCACAAAGTCCAGGCTAGGCCGACGCTGGGCATTATCTTCCCCCGGCGCACCAGGATCCAGATAGCGCCAGTCGTCGAACAGGTTGACGCCAAAGCCAGTACGCTTGATCGACTTCAAATATTGCTTCGGAATGATCGCATCGGTATCGATATTGGAGCGATCGATCGCTGCGACAATACCACTGAATGTTTCAAATTTTTCCACGAATCACCTTAATGTCTCAATTACTCTTCTGTCGACTTTTTTTCCAGCGATTCACCGAGCGCTTGAATATCTTTACCAAGCCCTTCCATAGTTTCGCAACCGTATAAACCAAGCATTACAAAAATTACCAGTATCAATTTCTTCATTATTTAAACCTCAAGTTAGTTTACGCACATCAATAAAATGACCGGTGACCGCAGCAGCAGACGCCATCGCCGGAGACACCAGGTGGGTGCGACCGCCCTGCCCCTGTCGCCCTTCAAAATTTCGATTCGAGGTAGAGGCGCAACGTTCGCCCGGTTCGAGTCGATCTTCATTCATCGCCAGACACATCGAGCAGCCCGGCTCGCGCCATTCGAATCCGGCGGCGGTAAATATTTCATCCAAACCTTCAGCCTCGGCTT
Source organism: Gammaproteobacteria bacterium (assembly GCA_030595795.1). Lineage (GTDB taxonomy): Bacteria > Pseudomonadota > Gammaproteobacteria. The sequence continues at coordinate 24,855 of JAUVCH010000007.1, read as the reverse complement.
GTTGCTTTACCAGACCCGATCCTGGCACAACCATCGCGAGTTTTACGCTGTCGGCGACCTTCCGACCCTCGGCTACTTTGGCCGCTGCACGCAAATCTTCGATTCGAGAATTAGTACAGGATCCGATAAAGACCTTATCGATTTTCACCTGATCAAACGGGGTATTCGCCTCAAGCCCCATATATTCGAGCGCTTGTTGCATGCCACTCGCTTTAGCTGCATCAGAAACCGTGGCCGGATCAGGAATAGCATTACTAATCGCCGTCACCATCTCTGGAGAAGTACCCCAGGTTACCTGTGGTTCAATCGATGCGCCATCGATATGAATCTCTCGATCAAATACTGCGTCATCGTCGGAATGCAGATCTTCCCAGCAGGCCAGAGCCGCTTCCCATTGATCTTCACGCGGCGCGAACGGACGACCCTTGACGTAATCGGTAGTTGTTTGATCACAGGCGACCAGACCGGCACGCGCGCCGCCTTCAATGGTCATATTACACAGTGTCATTCGACCTTCCATCGACAAGTTAGTGATACCCTCGCCAGCAAATTCTATGGTGTGACCGGTGCCGCCAGCGGTGCCAATTTCGCCGATAATTCTGAGCACTATATCCTTGGCGGTAACACCCTCGGATACCGCACCATCGATAGTGACTCGCATGTTTTTTGACTTCTTCTGGATCAGACACTGGGTCACCATGACATGCTCGACCTCCGAAGTACCAATACCGAAAGCCAGTGCCGCAAAAGCACCGTGAGTCGAGGTATGCGAGTCACCACAAACCACGGTCATACCCGGCAAAGTAGCGCCCTGTTCTGGACCGATAACGTGAACCACACCCTGACGAACATCGCCCATTTTGAATTCGGTAAGCCGATACTTATCGCAATTATCATCCAGGGTATCAACCTGTAATTTCGCGACTGGGTCGGTAATACCGTTTTCGAGACCAATAGTCGGGACATTGTGATCCGGCACAGCAAGAATCGATTCCTTACGCCAAAGCGATCGTCCCGCCATTTCAAGGCCCTCGAATGCCTGTGGGGAAGTCACCTCGTGCACCAGGTGCCGGTCTATATATAAGAGTCCAGTGCCAGCCTCGTCCTGGCGCACCTGATGCATTGCCCAAATTTTATCGTAAAGCGTTTGTCCAGCCATAACCATGCCCTGAAATTTTACTTGCAGAAATTCTACGCTGCTTTGTAAAATAACACTAATTCATATTTTTCATTATTTCGATAACTATTTGGAATACATAGGTGTAAAAACTCATGCAAATCGCGCAGATTAAAGCCTTCCTGGCAGTCGCAGAGCTAGAATCATTTTCACTTGCCGCTGATCAATTACACATTACCCAGCCCGCAGTTAGTAAACGAATTCGTCAGCTTGAAGACAGTGTTAAGGCGGCGTTATTTGATCGTATCGGCAAACGCAGCATCTTGACGCCCAATGGCCAGACCTTTCTGCCGCATGCCGAACGTATTCTGCATGAAATGAAGGCCTTTAAGGCCGACATGTCGCACCAGCACAACCAGCCTTCGGGGATTTTGAAACTGGCCACCAGTCATCACATCGGCCTGCATCGATTACCTCAGGTTTTGCGCGGCTTTAAAATTGAATACCCGCAGGTTGATCTCGACCTGCACTTCATGGATTCCGAAGATGCCTGTGTCGCCATCGCCAACAACGAACTGGAACTGGCTGTGGTGACGTTACCGGAAAGTCCGGACGACCGTTTGTCGCTTGAACCCGTGTGGGTCGATGTGCTTCAAATTGTGCTGGCACCCGACCACCCTCTGGCAGCCGCGCAAAGTATTGAACGCGCACAGTTGTTAGAGTATCCAGCAATATTACCTTCGGTCGGCACCTTTACCCGAAAAATAATTAACAGCTATTTTTCTAACCAGAAGGACAATATGAAAGTGATATTGGAAACCAATTATCTGGAGACTATCAAAGTAATGGTTGCGGCCAACCTGGGATGGAGCGTACTGCCGGTGAGCATGGTCGATCATAGTTTGGTCGGGCGTCAGCTAAGTGGTCTCGATATCGAACGTCCGCTCGGTATTGTGACACGTAAAAACCGAACACTGTCGTTAAGCTCGGAGGCCATGGTTTCGATGTTACAAAAAGCGCGTCTCAGCGAGATTTAAACCGCTTAAAAACAACTATAGAAGTGAACTATTTATTTATCGCTAGAACATTACTGAAAATAAAATTGTTTATTGTTATAGTCGCTCGGCACACAAAATTAAGGAGATAAAAATGCATCAAATTCTAAAAACAATACTATTCGCCATTGCTTTCGGTGTAGGAAGCAGCGCTATTGCTGGTGAAGTGAGCCGGGCTATGTTTACCACCAGCGTGCAAGACCGTGAACCTGTTATTGCTATCGACAGCATAAACTCCAGCGCCTTTTCCTCGATAACCTTTTTTACCGAAATAAATGATCTGGAAGGCCATAATGTTACCCATCAATGGAGTTACGATGGCAAAGTTATGTTCGAAAAATCTTTCGAAGTGAATGGAGCGCGCTGGCGCGTCTGGACCAGTAAAACTTTGCTTTCAGAGTGGACTGGCACCTGGACAGTAAACGTTCTCGACGATGACCGCTCAGTGTTAGCAAGCAATACGTTCGAATACCAATAAAAATTAAACTGGTATCATACTAACCCCGCTATAGGCGGGGTTTTTTGGGCCCGAATATTTTTTTCAGCGCGTTGGACAAGGGCCACTTAGTCCTCTATTGTTTTAAAAAACACTCTAGTTTAAACAGATAAATTTATGCGCAGCAAAAACATTATCCACATGGTTTCCTGCCATGCCGAAGGAGAAGTCGGTAATGTCATCGTCGGCGGCGTTGCTCCGCCACCAGGTGAAACCCTGTGGCAACAATCTCGATGGATATCGAATGATGAAACACTACGTAATCTTGTCTTAAACGAGCCCCGGGGTGGAGTTTTCAAACATATCAATCTGCTCGTTCCGCCTAAAAATCCTGGAGCGCAGCAGGGCTTTATTATCATGGAGCCCGAACACACCCCGCCGATGTCGGGCTCTAATTCGATTTGTGTTTCTACCGTGTTACTCGACACCGGCATCATCCCTATGCAGGAGCCAATCACAGAATTTACTTTAGAAGCGCCGGGTGGGCTGGTGCCGGTGAAGGCCTATTGTAAAGATGGCAAAGCGCAGAGTATCGAGGTTCATAATGTGGCTTCTTTTGCCGATAAGCTTAACGTAAGTCTGGAAGTGCCGGGCATCGCTACCTTAGCCGTCGATACTGCCTACGGCGGTGATAGCTTTGTCATTGTTGATGCTTCTGTTTTAGGGTTTGAAATAAAACCAGACGAAGCCAGAGACATTGCTCAAATGGGAAGCCGGATCACAGCAGCAGCTAATGAACAACTAGGATTTAGCCACCCTACCAACAAGGACTGGAACCATATTTCTTTTTGTCAAATCGCTTTGCCGTTAAGTCATGAAAATGGGGTTCCCGTCAGTCGCAACAGCGTCGTTATCGACCCCGGTAAGCTCGACCGATCACCTTGTGGTACAGGCTGCTCGGCACGAATGGCGGTCTTAAACGCCAAAGGTATTTTAAACAAGGGGGATAAATTAATCGGTCGCTCGATTATTGACTCTCGCTTCGATTGTGCCATTGTCGAAGAAACCATGGTCGGCGATAAAAAAGCAATCATCCCCTCGATCCGTGGCCGCGCCTGGATTACCGGGACGCATCAAATTATGCTCGATTCAGATGATCCCTGGCCTGGGGGTTATCGTTTGAGTGATACCTGGCCGGTTAACGGGCTATGACTAGTGATTTGTTGAGAAAATTTAGCATCTACGCCTATACTAAATGACAAGAAAATCTAAAGAGCTGGTAAAAATCGACATAATTCCCATCCCGTTGTCTAGACTGGTATTGTTTCGTTGATAAAATGCTCCCGCTCTCAAAATAGAGATATCGAATTCATTAAATTGGGATAGAACCTTCCGTGATAACTTCTGATACAACCATAACGGCACCTGGTCGTCCCCGAGATGAAACCACACCGACTATTGAACAGAGAGTCTTCGTAGCGGGCTTAACCCAGGCATCTGAACAAACAGGTATCGCTTTTGCTTCAATCCTTCTGTCGTTAATTTTAATAGGGTTTTTGATACAGGATATTATCGATCTGCCACTGTTATTCGGTGCAATTTTCATCATTGGCGTGTATTCGATTCGGTTCTGGTTAGCACTAAAATACCTTAAATTATCCCACCCCGATAACAGCCGACAAAAGTGGCTAACCATTCACATATTCCTGGCTACACTAAGCGGTATCTGCTGGGGGGGAGTTGCTACTATATTGATAGTAAGAAACATCCCTGATACCGGGTTCGTACTGGGGTTCATGATTTTCTCATTAACCGCTGGAGGCATTACTTCGCTCGGCATCATAGCCTGGGCATATTTCGGATACCTGATGGGGCTACTACTCCCTGTCTCTATTGCCTTCATTTCGACAGACACCAGATTAAACATAACCCTCGGTATGGTGATCTTCATTTATGGTATTTTTCTTGTCGTGTCGGTTTCAAGATTTCGAAATATGATAAATACCTGGCTTGAAAAATCGATCCAAAATGACCGTTTCACCAGTGATCTGATCGACCAGAAACGTCGCTCAGATCAAACGGTATTGAATCTGGAATCAACAATTGAGAGACGCACAAAAAGGAACCCTGACATTGAACATAACCGAGTCACCCTATCGAGTTTACGCGGACAGTTACCGGGTGTGACTTATCGAGCCATTAATGATGGGCGTTGGAGCCTGGAATTTGTCAGCGGGGGTTGTCAGGAACTCCTCGGCATCACCTATGCGGAGTTTTTAGATCAAGGCAAGAATAGTTTGTCTGATCTACTGGTACGAAGCGACCGTTCTTCTAAGAGCCTGGAGTTTACCTCGGACGACGGAGAATCATTTCATTACGAATACACTCTGCTCACGCCATCGGGTGATGAACGTCTGGTAGTAGAACGTGGTCTCAGAATTTTTGATGAGTTAGGCCTTTTAAAGGCAATCGAAGGCTTTGTTACAGATGCCTCCGCAAACCATAAAATTTTATCCGATATCAGAAAACTACCCAACTGTGACTACCTGACCGATTTACCCGATCGTTATCAGTTCCAAGCCATCGTTGACGATCTTCTGACAACAACTAACTCTGATAACACCGACAACTCACTGCTCTATATTGATATTGACCAATTTAATATGATCAACAATATCGGTGACTATGCTGCCGGTGATAAAGCAATAATGCAGATATCTTCCCTGCTTCAAAAACTATTTAATGATCAAAAGGCTTTCGTCTCGCGCTTATGCGGTGATGAATTTGGTATTTTACTTGAAAACTGCAATGCCGATGACGCAAAAGTTGTCGCTTCCGAACTTTGTCGCGCCATTCAGCATTATGATTTCAACCATAACGACCAACGCTTCAATTTAACAGCCAGTATCGGGGTAGCTACCGTCAGCAAAGGAGTTCCCTCCTTACAGGGGTTACTGAGCGAAGCCCATAGCGCAATGTTTGTGGCGAAAGAAAAAGGTGGCGATCGAGTTCAGATTTATGAACCTCAGGATAAATCCCTGATTCAATACCTTCGGGACATAAAATGGGCTGTCGAAATTCCCAAGGCAATTGCCGAAGAACGCCTTGTGCTCGAACAGCAACAGATTATCTCGGTTAACGAGGGAGCCCTCCTCGAAAACTGGTACGAAATACTATTACGCATAGAGGACTGGGAAGGACATCTGGTTATGGCCGACGAATTTATGCCAACAGTAAAGCGATATAACCTATCTACCGATCTGGATAGATGGGTAGTCGAGACTGTAATCGCCAAATTGAATCAGAATTCATCAATCGAGGAGCAATCTGACCTTTATTTTATTAACCTGTCTCGCTACTCGCTCAGCAACACCGATTTTCTGGGAAAAATAACAGCATCGTTAGCAAAATACCCAGCCATAGCAGGAAGGCTATGTTTCAAAATCACTGCGACGGACGCATCAACTAATATTGAGCAAATGCTGGAAGTAATGCAAAAACTACAGCGCCTGGGTTGTCGATTTGCTCTAGACGATTTTGGCACTGGATTATTATCATTTGGCCACCTACGAGACCTCCCGGTTGATTTTCTAAAAATTGATGGTTCATTAATTTGCGACGTTGCACGAAATTCTTTAAGCCGATCAATAGTAACCTCTATCACCGAACTCGGACATGCTAGTAATAAACGAATTATTGCAGAAGGCGTAGAAACAGGTTCCGTATTGGAGTCTCTACGTGAAATCGGCATCGACTTTTCTCAGGGTTATTGGCTAGCTAAGCCAGTTCCTTTTTTGGAAGTTAACTAGCAGGTAAGGTGTTAACCAGGTAACACTGAGCCGTTTAAAGGTGTTGTCTTAATTGACATTAAACCATATAAAGACTAAATTCAGTCTTAATAACTGCGTAGGTACAGGAATATCATGAATCTGGAAAAATCCATCAAACCCATTAGCTACCTGAAAAGTCATACTGCGAAAATTTTCAAAAACTTGAAAGAAAATGGCACGCCACTGATTATCACTCAGAACGGCGAAGCCCGGGCAGTTGTTCAGGACATTGCATCCTATGAAAAGACGCAGGAGTCTCTGGCGATGTTAAAAGTGCTAGCACTTAGCAGAAAAGAAATAGATGAAGGGAAAACCAAACCGATAAAGAAGGCCTTTGCCGATATACGTCGAAAGATAAAATCAACCTCGTAATCAGACAAGGTGACAGGGATGAAACACCGCATCGAACTTTCCGAGAGTGCCGAGCAAGATATCCTCGATATCTATCGATACATTGCCCATCATGATTCAGTTCACAATGCCGAACGTGTTAGTGATAGTCTTGAAGAACTTTGTTGGAGCCTTACTGAACTACCCGATAGAGGTCATGTGCCGCCCGAACTGGATTACCTCGGTATTAAAGAATACCTGGAAGTTCACTTTAAGCCCTATCGGGTTATATACCAGATTACAGGGAATTCCGTTTTTATACATTGCGTGGTGGATGGGCGAAGGGATATGCGATCGTTTTTGCAACGGCGGGTTGTTAGGTGAGGGTGTAAAATCAACTTCGTACCTACGGTGCCGGATGCTCGTACCTCACGCCGGTTATTTAGGCGTTGATAGTCCGCTCCGGATCGTTAGCTACCTATCACCCCCCAAAATCAAAACCGGCAGCTCACTGAGCCTAAACAGCCATTCAGGCGAGAAAATATCACACAAAAATCATGTCTAACGACAAACTTTGTTTATCCTTTGCGTGCTTCGGCCGTTCCTGGGCATCCATGCCCCCACGGCACTTATGCTTCCTTGCACGTCGCGCCTTTGCGAGAGATTTGATTTTACGAATGACCCGTAACGCCGATAGGGGAATTTTTTATCCGATTACGCCGTCCGATTTTAATTGCTCAATTTGCGCCGCATTGAGTTCTAGTAACTCACTTAATACCTGCTCGGTGTGCTGCCCGAGTGTAGGTGGCGCCTTATGGTAACTGATTGGTGTCTCGGACAAATTAATCGGATTGGCGACACTGGGCACCTTGCCTGCGGTCGGATGATCGAGTTCGAGCCGCATGCCACGATACTGCACCTGTGGATTATCGAAAACCTGGTCGATATTAGCTATAGGCCCACAGGGAATACCGCGCTGGTTGAGCTCGTCTAACCAGGTGTCGGTGGCCTTTGAAACCATAATGTCGACTATCAAGGGCACCAGAATTTCCCGATGCTTAACCCGTGAGCTATTCTGTTTAAAGCGTTCGTCTTCGGCCAGTTGTGGTTTATGAGCCAGCTCGCAAAAACGTTGAAACTGTGCGTCATTGCCTATCGCCAGAATCATAAATCCATCGGCGGTTTCGAAGGCCTGATAGGGCACGATATTTGGATGCGCATTGCCCAGTCGTTGTGGATTTTTGCCGGTGGCAAGGTAATTCATCGCCTGGTTGGCAAGCGTCGCCACCTGGACGTCGAGTAAAGCCATATCGATATACTGACCCTCTCCGGTTTTTAACTGATGGATCAATGCCGCCTGAATAGCGTTCGCAGCATACAAACCGGTTAATACGTCGGCCAAAGCAACACCGATTTTCATCGGTTCACCATCAGTGTCACCAGTGACGCTCATCATGCCACCCATGGCCTGGATCATGAAGTCGTATCCGGCGCGTTCGGCGTAGGGGCCGGTTTGTCCGAAGCCGGTAATCGAACAATAAACCAGTTTCGGGTTGATGCTTTTAAGGCTGTCGTAATCGAGACCGTATTTCTTTAATCCACCAACCTTGAAATTCTCTATCAAGACATCGCTTTGTTTTGCTAGCTCGCGAATCAATGCCTGACCTTCAGTCTTCGACATGTCAATACAAACCGACTGCTTGCCCCGGTTTGCGGAATGAAAGTACGCTGCTTCTGAGGTCGGCTCACCTGCTTCATCCGGCATATAAGGCGGCCCCCAACCGCGAGTGTCATCGCCAACACCCGGGCGTTCGACCTTAATAACCTCGGCACCGAGATCGGCGAGCATCTGACTCGCCCAGGGCCCTGCAAGTATTCGGCTCAGATCGAGTACGCGAAAACCACTTAATGCTCCAGCCACTAATTAAACGCCTGTATTCCAGTTTGTGCGCGGCCGAGAATTAAGGCGTGAACATCGTGGGTACCTTCGTAAGTATTCACCGCTTCCAGGTTCATCACATGGCGGATGACGTGAAACTCATCGGAGACCCCGTTACCACCATGCATGTCGCGGGCAATTCGTGCGATATCCAATGACTTGCCACAGTTATTACGCTTCATCAACGACACCAGCTCTATCGGGCAATTGTCAGCATCCATCAAACGCCCCATTTGTAAACAGGATTGTAGCCCTAGGGTTATCTCGGTTTGCATATCGGCGAGTTTTTTCTGAACTAACTGAGTTGCCGCCAGGGGTCGACCGAACTGTATACGATCGAGCGTATATTGACGCGCGGCGTGCCAGCAGAATTCTGCTGCGCCTAGCGAGCCCCAGGCGATGCCGTAACGCGCTTTGTTCAAACAACCGAAGGGGCCTTTCAAACCCTTCACATTCGGCAACAGATTTTCCTCTGGCACGAATACATCCTGCATTACAATTTCACCGGTCACCGAAGCGCGTAGGGAAAATTTACCTTCGATCTTCGGCGTCGAAAGCCCTTCCATTCCGCGCTCAAGAATAAACCCGCGAATCACACCATCGAGCTTGGCCCAGACCACCATGACGTCAGCGATGGGGGAATTGGTAATCCACATCTTCGCGCCTTTTAAGCTATAACCGCCATCGACTGCGGTCGCCGTGGTTTTCATACTACCTGGATCAGAACCGGCATCGGGCTCGGTGAGTCCGAAGCAACCGATTTTTTCACCGCTCGCCAGGGACGGTAAATACTTCTGCCGCTGCTCTTCGCTGCCGTAGGCGTAGATGGGATGCATGACCAGCGATGACTGCACGCTCATCGCAGAACGATAGCCACTGTCGACACGCTCGACTTCGCGCGCTACCAGACCGTAGGACACATAGTTAACACCAGCACAGCCATACTCTTCAGGGATAGTCGATCCGAGCAGGCCCAGTTCGCCGAGCTCGTTCATGATTTCACGGTGGAAGATTTCCTCACGATTCGCCTGCTTGACACGCGGCATCAGTTTGTCCTGACAGTAATCATGCGCCGCGTCTCGAATCATGCGCTCCTCGTCACTAAGCTGTTGTTCGAAAAACATCGGGTCTTTCCAGTCGAATATGGTTCTTGCCGATTGGGCGGGATTCACTTCGGTCATGGTTTAGTCCTGAATTGAATTTAAAGATGAAATTATGTGATCACGCATTTTAATGCGGCACTGCACAAATTGGAAGCCGTCAAACATATTTAGAACGCTTAAAACCGGTCAACAAGATCCAATCCCAGCGTGCCATATTCGTAATAAGCCGAACGCGTCTTGCGCCAGCTTTCGTTATATAAGGCTTCGACTGGAAAGGGGAATTCGTTACGATTACCGCTGATTAAAGTCTCGGCGAGATGCTTGCCAATCACGGTACCCGGCCCAATACCTCGGCCATTAAATCCCGATGGTGCGAATACCCCGGGAGCCAGCAACTGAATACGTAAAATTTTGTTACTCGTCAGGCCTACCTGTCCCGTCCAGTAATATTCCCACGGCAAGCCTTTTGTTTGCGGATAAATTTTGTTGCGCATGTGTTTCATCCAGCTTTGCCGGATAATATTTTTAAAACCCTGCAGGCTGCCCGCGCTACTCATCACTAGTCTCCCCGTTTCGTCGACTCGACTGGAAGTCATTAAAGTCTGGGTATCCCACATCCCCTGGCGTTGCGGGATAATACTTTCCGCTATCTTGTCGGGTAGTGGTGCCGTGGCACATTGGAATATAAAAACAGGAACGGTTGAGTTTTGTACCCCCTGACTATTACGATCTGAATAGGCGTTTGTTGCGAGCACCACCTTGTCGGCCAAAACCTCTCCACTCTCGCTTTTCGCTACCCAGCCCTTTTCCTCGCGTTCCAGGCTCAACAAAGGTGATTCCTGGAACAACCGTGCACCCTTTTCGATCGCTGCCCGGGCAAGGCCTCGCGCGTAACTTAACGGCTGAATCGTCCCAGCGTTGGGGTCGAGTATGCCACCGTGAGAATAATAAGCCGAACCGGACATCGACTGTGTCGTATCACCATCGAGAAACCGTACCGAAGCTCCGAGTTTCTTGAGCTGATCACAACGATTCTGCAGATATTCTATAGCCGAGGCTTTGTGCGCAATATTAATCGTGCCGCATTGATTAGCCTGGCAATCAATTTGATACCGATTAACCAGTTCGAAAACGACGTTCGGGGAATCGTACAAAGCCTGGTTAAAGCGGTCGCCCGCTTCCACGCCGATCTGCTTAACCACGTAATCGGGCGTCTTCCAGACACCGGCATTCACCAAACCAGCATTACGGCCTGAACCACCATAGCCAATACTATGTGATTCGATGAGCACTACCGAAACACCACTCTCGGCGAGGTGTAAGGCAGTAGACAACCCTGTGAAACCACCTCCTACAACCACTACATCAGCCTGTAGGTTACCATTCAATTTTTCGGTAACCGGGTTTTCAATGGCTGTATCTCCCCAGAGAGATGTTTCGCCGGTATCCTGTGGAAGATACACTGTCATCGCAATATCCGCTTTTAATTATGGGGCGGATTGTGCTGTATCAGGATATCGATTGCTACCGATTTTAATCCTGATTGTGGCTTGACTTCAATTCCGATTTCTACAACTATACCAGCTGATGTGATCACGTTTTCTGCCACATCAACCAGACTTAATTGGTCAACATCGATAATTAAAACTAAAAGAGAGGATACCCAGTTGTTGTGTTAGAAGACCTGCTTCGGACCGGCGACTACCAGCTTCAATATGAATGAATCGATACCGGCAATAACCGCAAATAATGTTGTCAAGCACTACGGTGGCAGTGCCTCGCCTGTTGTTGCATTAAAAAATATCAGTCTCGAGATTCGCGACAACGAATTCTTTACCCTGCTGGGACCTTCAGGTTGCGGAAAAACGACGCTATTGAGGCTCATCGCCGGGTTTGAGCAGGTAACCGACGGAAAAATCATGCTATTCGATGACGAAATCGCGAATCTCGAACCGAGCCAGCGCCCGGTGAATACTGTGTTTCAGCATTACGCCCTGTTTCCCCACATGACGGTTGCGCAAAACGTCGCATTCGGCCTCGAACGACTTAAAAAGCCCAGATCGGAAATCGAAACAACGGTTAACGAGGTTTTAACCCTGGTCAAGATGAAACATCTGGCGGACCGGAGTCCCAATCAGCTTTCAGGTGGTCAGCAGCAACGTGTCGCACTGGCCCGCGCGCTGGCGCCAAGCCCCAAGGTGCTGCTGCTCGACGAACCCCTCTCGGCCCTGGACCTGAAACTCCGCCAGGCGATGCGCGAAGAACTCAAACAGCTGCAGAGGGAAACCGGTATTACTTTCGTCTTCGTCACCCACGACCAGGAAGAAGCCCTCTCTATGAGTGACCGGATCGCGGTCATGTCCGAGGGCGAGGTCCAGCAAATCGGCCGACCAACGGATATCTACGAACACCCGGTCAATCGCTTCGTCGCGGACTTCATCGGCGATACGAATTTTCTCGACGGCGAAATCATGTCCATCGACGACGACCTGGTGACTTGTCGGGTAGGTACGCAAAGCATGTTCGAGGCCGAAAACAGCGGCGGCCACAAGGTCGGTGACCAGGTTTCGTTGTTCCTGCGACCCGAAAAAATTACGCTCTCGCCCCAGAGCGAGACAATCGGTACGGATACACGTCCCGGCAAGGTCGCCAACATCATCTATCTGGGCAATCAGGCGGCTTATACCGTGGACATTGGGGGCGGCATCGAATTGATTGCACAGGCCCGTCCGCGCGAGGATGGTAACCTACCCTTCGCGATCGGCGATTCGCTGGCGGTCGGATTCTCTGCACGGGCCTTGCGAGTGCTGGCGCAGTGAGCAACTGGTTGCCAAGAAGCGCTGCCGGGCGGCGCTGGCTGGGGCTCGCACCATCTTATTTCGTCATCGGCATTTTCATGCTGGTGCCGATGGTCATCATGGGTGTGTTTTCGTTTCTGGAACCCAATCCTTACGGCGGTGTCAAGCCGATAGGGTCGCTAGACGCCTACGTCAAACTCTTTTTTGAATACGATCTGGAAGACAACCTGGTCTTCAATCCCGGTTATATCAACATTATATTCCGTTCCTTTCAGTTATCGCTTGGCGCTACGCTGCTGTGCCTGATTTTCGGTTTCCCGGTCGCCTACTTCATCACACTACAGCCCGCTAATCGTCGCAACTTTTATATCTATCTGGTCACCATCCCGTTCTGGACCAACCTGCTGATTCGCACCTTTGCCTGGATTATCATCCTCGGCCGCGGAGGCGTGATCGAGACACCTCTGCTCGCTATGGGCATCATCGAAGATTCGTTGCGCATGATGTATACGGACGGCGCCATCGCTATCGGCCTGACCTACAGTTATCTGCCACTAATGGTATTACCCATCTATGCCAGCCTGGAAAAGCTTGATTTCCGCCTGCTGGAAGCCGCAAGCGACCTGTACGCCAACCGTTTCGAGGTCATGACCAAGGTCGTTATCCCCTTGTGCAAGCCCGGGATTATTGCCGGTTGCTTACTGGTATTTATCCCCTGCCTTGGCGCGTTCATTGCGCCCAACCTGCTGGGTGGGGGCAAGAAACTGATGCTGGGCAGCCTGGTTCAGTTTCAGTTCGCATCGGCCCGCAATTGGCCCTTTGGCGCAGCCTTGTCCATGTTGCTGCTTTCAGCCGTGGTCATCACCCTGATCTTCTACGCCAGGGCGGCCAAAAAACGCGCCGTTTTGGAAGGGAGTGCCTGAGCATGACCGTTCATATAAATAAACCGGCAACCGGGAACAAGGCTAAGAGGATACTGCCCGTGGGCCACTATCGTGGTCTTGGCGCCTGGACGGTATTCTTCTTTATTTTTCTGTACCTGCCCATTGTTGTTTTAATCTTCTATTCATTCAACGCCAACCGCATGGTGATGAACTGGGGTGGATTCGGCATCGACTGGTATATCAAGGCATTTCAGAACGACGATATCCAGAAAGCGGTGTGGAATTCGCTGATCGTCGCTACGGTGGCGACAGTTTTTGCCACGGCTATTGCCACCATCGGGGCCCTGGTTCTGGCCAGGGGCGGCAACTTCCGCGGCAAGACGGTCTCGCTCGGGCTAATTACGCTGCCGCTGATGGTGCCGGAAATCGTAACCGCCGTGGCGGTGCTGATATTCTTTTCCGCGATAGGAATGAACTGGGGGCTGGGCAATGTCATTATTGCCCATATCACCTTCTGTATACCCTTTGCCTTCATGCCCATCCGCGCCAGACTGGAAGGCATGGACACGTCTCTGGAGCAAGCCGCACGTGATCTTTATGCATCCGAATGGGAAACCTTCCGCTTCGTCACCGCGCCATTGCTGATGCCGGGTATTGTTGCGGGCAGCATGCTGTCGTTCGTTATATCCATGGATGACTTCATTATCACGCTGATGGTGGGCGGGGCTGGTTCTACTACCCTGCCTGTCTATATTTATTCGATGATCCGCCGGGGCTTAACGCCGGAAATCAACGCGGTCTCCACTGTGTTGCTGTTTTTCTCGGTCGCCATCGTGACGGCATACTGGATTGTATCGAATAAATCTCAAACGAAAACCGTGCACTGATTCTTTACTTTTTAGCAACAACTTACTACCTGTAGGAGGTAACCAAAATGAAACGTCACTTAACCCTGCTCAGCGCGGCCACCGCGATGCTGATCTCCGGATCATCAATGGCTGCGGAAGAGCTTTTTATCTATAACTGGACGGAATACACCCCACCGGAACTTATCACCAAGTTCGAGAAGGAAACCGGTATCAAGGTATCGGTTGATACCTACGATTCCAACGAAACCCTGCTGGCAAAGCTTCAGGCTGGCGCCACAGGATACGACCTTGTCGTACCCAGCCAGAACTTCGTCCCGATCCTGGTCAGTGAAGGCCTGATACAGAAGGTGGCTGTGCATTCGCTAGCCAATTATAAAAATTTGGAGGAGCGCTGGCAAAAACCAGAATGGGATCCAGAGCAGGAGTACTCCGCACCCTGGCAGTGGGGCACTACGTCGTTCTCGTATAACAGCGAAAATTATTCGGGTAAGGGTACATCCCTGAAAGAATTCTTTGAGCCTTCCGAGGAAGTTCGTGGTCGTCTGAGCGCTTTCCAGACCCCCGATGAAGTCGTTAGTCTTGCCAATATCTATCTTGGCATACCGTTTTGTTCCGAAGATGCGAAGCAAATGAAAAAGGTTCAGGATCTACTCGTCGGGCAAAAGGAATTTGTCGTTGCCTATAACTCGGAAACCATGAGCGACCTGCTGACAAGCGGCGAAGCGGTCATAACCAACCACTGGAGTGGTTTTTCTCGTCTCGGTCGTTTAACCGGTGCGCCCATCGTCTATGCCTACCCGAAAGAAGGCGTGGTCGGCTGGTATGACAGCCTGGTCGTCCCGACGAGTGCGAAGAACGTCGAAAATGCCAAAAAGTTCATGAATTTCATGATGGATCCGGTAAACATGGCGATGTTGACGGAAAACCAGGGCTACGGCGATGCTGTTAAGGGTACCGCTGCATACTATTCTGACGAGCTGAAATCTGCGCCGGAGATCAACCCGCCGGCTGATTTGAATGTATTTTTCGCCCCAACCTGCTCACCCAAAGCCCAGTCGCTGATCGACAAGGTCTGGACCAAAGTAATGCAATAATAATGCGGATATGATGATTAACGCCCGGAGATAGCCTTACATTCTCCGGGCGTTTTTGTTTAGACAATGAAGAACGAAGACTTTATCTATCTAACAGCTGACGAAGCAGTCAAATTATTTGTTGCCGGCGAAATTTCGCCGGTCGATTTAATGCAGGCGATCATCGATCGTAGTGAAATAGTAGAACCGCATATTAACGCATTCACCGAGTGCTATTTTGATCAGGCTCTGAAACAGGCCCGCGAGGCCGAAAAGCGTTATCAAAATGGTTCGCAAAGACCGCTGGAAGGCGTTCCCCTGGCGGTCAAGGACGAGTTCAGGCTTAAAGGCACCAGACGTACTTCGTCGTCGCTGGTTTACAAAGACCGGGTCGATGACGAGACCGACATTATTATCCAGCGTTTACTCGATGCTGGCGCCATTGTCCACGCCAAGACCGCTACTCCAGAATTCTGCCTGCTAGGCTCCTGCCATTCGCGTTTATGGGGCGTCACGCGAAACCCTATGAATCTTGACATGACACCGGGCGGTTCTTCTGGTGGCTCTGGAGCCGCACTCGCCGCAGGCACCACGACAATAGCGACCGGCACCGATATTGGTGGTTCAATCCGCATCCCGGCTTCGCTATGCGGAATCGTTGGCTATAAAGCACCCTATGGGCGTAACCCGGAAATTCCGGTATTCAATCTGGATTTCTATAGCCATTCAGGGCCGATGGCGCGCAGCGTTACCGACATTGCAATAATGCAAAATATTATCTCAGGGCCGGACAATACAGACATCGCTTCCCTGAGAGAAAAATTAACCCTTGATTATTCCCCTGTCGAAAACCTGAATGGCTGGAAAATCGCTTACTCGAAGGATCTGGACTTTCTCGATATCGATGCGGATGTTCAACGAAATACCGATCAGGCTCTGGAAATATTTAAATCCCTCGGCGCCCAGGTCGAAGCAATTGAACTGGGTTGGGATGAATCCATTATCGAGGCAGTCCATCATTACTGGGCGCATGGCTGGGCCGCGACCATTGCTGATTTGCTAGAAACCAACCGGGCCGATCTAACAGACTATACCATCTGGTTTCTGGAAAATGCTTTGAACTCAACGCCCGCCGATTACATTCAGTCCCTGCAAACCACAGTCGAGATGTATAACCGTTTCGGTCCGATGATGGATGAATACGACATCTTTATTTGCCCGACTCTGGCGACATCGAATGTACCTGCTGAATTCACCTGGCCCGCGAGCGAGGTTAAGATCAATGGCGTTTCCAAAGCAACCGACGAAGAACACTGGTCGCTCACTTACCCGTTTAACATGCTCAGTCGCTGTCCGGTAATGTCTATACCCACAGGCCTGTCCAGCAACGGCGTCGCCACGGGTATGCAAATTGTGAGTCGAACCTTCGACGATCAGCGCGTATTTTCGGCGGCGTTAGCATTCGAGCAGGCTTTTCAGCCACCGCAAAGAATACTCGATAAAAGAATTAAATAGAGAGGCCAGTCATGTTAACTGTATTCAGTGAAAAACACGCCCTGAGAGATGCAAAAACCGAGTTATACGGTGGCGAGTTGGTGCCCCCCTTCGAATGCCCCGTGCGTGCCGAATATGTGCTCGAACAATTACAGTCCGTCAAACTCGGCGAGGTCATTGCACCGCAGGAATTTGGCCTCGATCCCATTAGTCGAATACACGATACCGGCTTTCTAAACTTTCTCGAAAACTGCTGGGCCGACTGGCAAGCTGTCGGCTACAAAGGCGAAGCCATTCCCACCGTATGGCCATCGCGACGCATGCCACAGGATCGTATTCCAAATCATATCGAAGGAAAGATGGGCTATTACTGTTTAGCGAGTGAAACATCCATCAGCGACGGCACCTGGCAAGCCGCACGCGCCAGCGCTAATGTCGCGCTAACAGCACAGGCCGCTATTCGGGATGGCACGAATGAAGCTTTTGCACTTTGCCGACCACCGGGACACCACGCCGCCGGTGATATGTACGGTGGTTATTGCTTTATCAACAACGCGGCTGTCGCGGCACAGGCTTTTATCGATCAGGGAGCTAGCCGGGTCGCTATTCTCGATGTCGATTTTCATCATGGCAACGGCACACAGTCGATATTTTATAATCGATCCGACGTGATGTTTCTGTCCTTACACGGCGACCCAAAAGACGCCTTCCCGCATTTCCTTGGCTATAACGATGAAACCGGTACTGGTCAGGGTGAAGGCTTCAACCACAACTACCCAATGGGGCCCGGCACCAACTTCAAAACCTGGGGTTCTGCGCTCGATGATGCCTGTCAGAAGATCAAGGCCTATGGCCCAGACGCACTGGTTATCTCGCTCGGTGTCGACACCTTTGAACACGACCCGATATCATTTTTCAAACTCACCAGCGATGACTTCACACGCTATGGGACGACGATTGGAACGCTTAAACTGCCGACGTTATTTATTATGGAAGGTGGTTATGCCGTTGAGGAGATTGGGGTTAATGCGGTGAATGTTTTGCAGGGGTACGAGGAATATTAACCAATCGGCCTGTCCCTTAAGAATATCCAAATCAGTAATTACGGCAGGTCGGAACCCATCAAATTATTCAATTCTGGCCCCACGATAATATTGGATTTTATACAGTACCCTGTTATTCTTCATCCGGCCAGCTTTCTCGATAATCAGGTTTAATAATACGAAATAATACTCGAAACTAGGACTGGCAATAACGTTTAACAATCAAAAATATAACAAGGAGGCAATACCTATGAACAAACCATACTTTAACAAAATAAAATGCGCCGCTGTATGCGCAATACTGACTTCTTCGGTGGTCAGTTTATCGGCGCAGTCTGCAGTAAGCGTAGATACATCTACACTTCGGACAGCCGTCACGGTTGAAGGCGTGCGAGCGCATCAGGCCGCTTTTCAGGCTGCTGCCGACGCTAACGGTGGAACTCGCGAGGCGTCTTCTGCAGGATTTATAGCTTCACGGGATTACGTCGTCGAAAAGATGGAAACAGCCGGTTACCAGGTGACCGTACAGCCATTCGACTATCCTTTTTTTGAAGAGCTGGCGCCGGCCATACTTGACCAAATATCACCTGTTCCTACTGTTTATCCATACTTTGACGGTGCTGGATTTGCAACGATGAGTTATTCCGGCAGTGGTGACGTTACCGCTATTGCCGAGGGTGTCGATTTGCTGCTGCCGCCAGCCACGAGCGCTAATACCTCGACCAGTGGCTGTGAGGCATCGGACTTCGTCAGCTTTACGCCGGGAAACATCGCGGTAATCCAACGTGGATCATGCTCCTTCGCCCTCAAGACGATCAATGCTGAAGCCGCCGGTGCAAGCGGTGTAATTATCTTTAACGAAGGTCAACCCGGTCGTACGGCCGCCTTTCTAGGCACCCTTGGAGGCCCTGTTTCCTCAGTGCCAGTAGTTGGTGCTGCATTCGATGTTGGTGTCGAGCTGGCTGCTGGCAGCGTTATCGTGCACATGTTTGTCAGCGCGACTTCGGAAATTCGTACTTCGTACAATGTCATTGCGGATTCCCCGGAAGGCCGGGATGATCGTGTGGTTGTCGTTGGCGCTCATCTGGATTCGGTTTCAGAAGGCCCCGGAATACAGGACAACGGTAGTGGTTCGGCAGCTAATCTAGAGGTCGCATTACAGATGGCTGATCTAGGTATAACACCCCGTAACAAGGTGCGTTTCGCCTGGTGGGGAGCTGAAGAAGCCGGCTTGCTGGGATCGGAACATTATGTTGCTCAACTCAGTAAGCGGGATATTAAAAATATCGCACTCAACCTGAATTTCGACATGATAGGTTCACCTAATTTCGTACGCTTCGTCTACGATGGTGATGGTTCCCACACTCCGTTGGCTGGACCTAACGGCTCGAAAGTTATAGAACAAGTGTTCCTTGATTATTTTGCGGACGAGGCTGGCGCCCTGCCGGTTGAGCCAACTGCATTTAGCGGGCGTTCCGATTACGGTCCATTTATTGCGGTAGGTATCCCCGCAGGTGGTTTATTCACCGGTGCGGAAGGCATTAAAACTGATGATCAAGTCGGTATCTATGGTGGCACTGCGGGTGATCAGTATGACCCCTGTTACCATCTGGCCTGCGATACCTTCGATAATATTAGTCTCCAGGTACTGGACGAAATGTCTGATGCGGTAGCACACTCGGTACTCAGCTTTGCGATGACTACTTCTTCCGTGAACGGAACCGACAAGGGCAAAGGTCTTGGCAAGTTTAAGGACGGCATGGAGTATCGTGGTTCTATGCTAGTGAAATAGTGCGCAAGCATTGACTGTTTAAGCTAAAACCTTAAGGATTGGTAGAGTGGCATATGAATATGCCGCTCTACCATTTTTTAATTCCGATGGATAATCGGCTTATCTAACTTGATTCCTGGTCAGTTCATTACAGGTACTTATTAGTTGTCACTACTATAGTAAAATCATTAATAAAATTGGTTCTGTAGGTAGTTTTGCAGTGTTATGAAGACCTCTAGTTGAACATCATCAAACGCCAAAACAGCAACACCCAGGGCATACTCTGCCTGATTGCTGCTGTGGCGTTCCTCACTGTCAGCGACTCGATCATCAAGTGGCTTAGCCCTCGCCTCGCCTTGCACGAAATAATGCTATTCAGGGCACTATTTTCCATGGTTATTGTTGCCATCATCATCAAACTCGAAGGTGGATTTTCTATATTAAAAACCCGCCGTCCGGGCTTGCATTTTCTCCGCGGTGCCATGCTAGTCTTCGCTAATATGTTTTTCTTCCTCGGGCTGGCGAGTATGCCTTTCGCGGAAACCGTCGCATTATTTTTTACCGCGCCACTATTCATTTGCATGATGTCGCAACCGGTACTTGGTGAAAAAGTCGCTTTGTCACGCTGGCTGGTGATTCTGCTCGGCCTGGTCGGTGTCATCATCATGTTAAGGCCAGGAACCGAAGTGTTACGCCTCACCAGTTTGCTGCCCATCGTGGCAGCATTTTCTTATGCTGCGATGCAAATGATGACCAGAAAACTGGGCATGCAGGAAAAGGCTGGTACTCTAACGTTTTATATCCAGCTCGCCTTTATTGTCATCAGTTCGATCGTTGGATTGAGCATCGGCGATGGCTTGTTGAATCTGGGCGATAACCCTACCATGGACTTCCTGCTTCGCGCCTGGATCTGGCCGAGTGTCGAGGATTTTAAATTATTGGCGCTTTGCGGTTTAATGGTGTCCTTTGGAGGATATCTGTTATCGCAGGCTTATCGCCTCGGACAGGCATCCATCGTCGCCCCTTTTGAATATTCTTCCATGCCTTTCGCACTGCTGGTTGGCTACTATTTCTGGGGAGACTGGCCAGACTGGGTTTCCTTCGCTGGTAGTAGTTTAATTATTTTCAGTGGTTTGCTAATCGTTTACCTGGAAAATCGAGCGAATCGGAAAAAGCCGATACGACCGGCACAGATAGATTATTAAGTAAGCTCCATTCCCTCTTAAGCTCCTTTCCTCTGGTCAAACACGCTCTTCTCCACTATGCCAGACTCGGACGATGATTATAGTCTGTTGTTCAATACGATATCGGATGGTGTAACCGCCGCGCCCAAATGGCACAATTAAATCTCTAAACGCGTCGCAATCTTCATCGGGACTGGGCATGCCCGCTTCTAGATTTTGTAACAGGATATTGATTGCACCCAGGATACGTTGGCTGGCTTTTTGGGCAGCATGCGGGTTTTCTTTTTGAATGAACTGCCTTACTCGTGCTACATCCTGCAATGCGCCAGGCAACCAGTTTATTTTGTGCTTGGGCACGACTTTTCTTCGTCTCCTCCCCAGGACTCTAACCATTCGACCATAATGCCGTGGTCAATAGTCTCGCCTGACTGTTCGTAGGCCTCCCAACGATCAAGGGTTTCCTGCCGTCTTTTTTCCTGATTTTCTAGTTGATCTATATAACGACGCAATGCTTCCTTGGCAAGATAGCTTTTTGAACGGTTGCTTTTTTTTGCCAACACATTCAGTCTTTGTTCCAGTTCAGGTTCTAATCGAACGCCTAACATACTGCTCACCCCGCCATTAACTCCTTGTTAAACATTGTTTAACAATAACACTTTTCTATATTAAGTAGTAGGGGCATTCGTGGAACGCACACTACGATTTCAACACCGATTCCAGCTTCAATTGATCCGCTGCAAACAACCGAATACCTTCGGCTAGCTTCTCATTCCCCATGGCGTCCTGGTTATGTCCCCAACGAAAATCATTTTCTGACAAAGCCTGCTTGGCTTCGTTCGAGCTTGTAGAGCTACTATCCAGGATTTTATTCAAGGTATCAGAGTTATCGGCGAGTTCTTGCATCAAGCCCGGGCTAATGGTTAAACGATCACAACCGGCAAGTTGTCTGATTTGATCAGCATTGCGAAAACTCGCACCCATCACTACAGTCCCGAACCCGTGGGTTTTATAATATTGGTAAATACGCTGGACGGACAACACACCAGGATCATCGGCAGGCGCATAACTATCGACGCCATCGTGCTTTTTATACCAGTCAAAAATACGACCAACAAACGGTGAAATTAAAAATACGCCTGCGTCGGCGCAAGCCTGTGCCTGGGCAAAGCTGAACAACAGCGTCAGGTTACAGTTAATGCCTTCCTTTTCCAGTTCGGCGGCAGCCTGAATACCTTCCCAGGTCGACGCCAGTTTGATCAATATCCGATTCCGTTCGATGCCGGCTTGTTCGTAAAGACCGATTAGCTTACGCGCTCGTTCTATACTGGCCTGTTTATTAAATGACAATCGCGCATCTACTTCGGTCGATACTCGACCCGGCACAATATTCAAAATCTCCTCGCCAATCAATACGGCCAACTTGTCGGTAGCATTGTCCAGTTGGGCCTGTGAATCGCCACTCTGTGATTTGGCATATTGCTGGGCCTGTTGTAACTGTGACTGATAGTGCGGTAAGTCGACGGCTTTCAGCAATAACGAGGGATTGGTGGTCGCATCTTGCGGTGTATATTGCCGGATGGCTTCGATATCACCAGTATCGGCGACCAGCGTAGTGAATTGCTGTAATTGTTCGAGCTGGTTCATAATTATGATTCATATTCATTGATGGGAATGGTGGCATTGTACCAGCCGAATGATTGGCAAGACTATAACACTCGATCTTGTTTTCGACCTAGTCGATAAGCATCAATGGCGGCAACAACCCACACCGCGAGCAGCCCATATGAGGCTATCTCCAACCCCAGGGACTGACCCAGCTCTGACTGTTTCGTTACCAGTTCGGTGATTACAGCCAGGTCGAGAGGCACTTCCCCAGTGACAATTTTGTCGGCAATCTGTGATGCTCTTTCCATCATTTTTGCTAAAATAACCACGAGCGCAGCAATCGCGATTCCGGCCACAAGCGTGCCAACTAGTGGCTTCTTCAGATAAAAATGCCCGCTGCCGGGAAAAATAAAAATTGACCATAAAGCCGCTTTTACCGATTCTTTCACGTGCTGCCTCCTGTCTAAGTTTTTTCTTAACGAATGTTATAACGATGCGCTTTAGAAAAGCGTAAATAATATCATCGATTGAGCTAGATCAATTTATTCCTCGAGTGACAGCGAGATAATTATGATCTGAAGTCAATTTAATGAATGATCAATAACTCAATATGCCGGATACACAAGTTTTCAAAGACAGGCTGACGGCTTTAAAAGCCGACGTTACACTACGCTTGAACAGCATCGACAAAGATATCAGGCACGAGGACATGTCAGCGGACTGGAGCGAACAGGCTACCGAACGCGAAAACGACGAAGTTCTCGAATCCCTCGGCATTAATGCCGACCAGACGCTGCTAATGATCAACAATGCTCTGCAGCGAATCGAGGTGGGAGAATATTTTATCTGCAGTGAATGCGGGGGGTCTATACCTGCGGCTCGGCTCGAATTACTCCCTTTCAGTGCTCTTTGCGTGGATTGTGCCGAATACCTTGAACGAGAAACTGGAGCGACTCAAAGTGCTAACTGAAAAACACGACCTGGTTCACGAACTACCCGAACACCGAGACACAATACGCCGACTGAAAATGAACGACCAACACTTTTCCCGGCTATTCGACGAATACCATGAAGTCGATCACGAAGTCCATCGCATCGAAACTGGGGTCGAAAACACTTCGGACGAGTATTTAGATGAGAGAAAGAAGCAGCGTCTACACCTCAAAGACGAACTGTATTCGATGATCAAAGAAGTTTGAAGTTATTTTGAATCCTGGTCAGAGAGTTTCGATATTACCTCTTAACCTTCTAAATGATCGCATGCCGAACTTTGGCAGATACCCATTCGCTGACAATCACGGTCGCCAGAATAACGAGAAGAATAAGGGAGACCTGGGTCCAGGTCACGGTGTCAATCGATGAACTGAGTTGCAACCCTATCCCGCCCGCGCCGACGAGGCCTAAAATGGCTGATTCACGAATGTTGATGTCCCAGCGAAAAACAGAAATGCCAGCAAAGGCGGGCAGTATTTGCGGAACAATTCCATAGTTCAGAATTTGCGCACCGCTGGCGCCCGTGGCAGTTACCGCTTCGACCTGCGTCTCGTCGATCTCTTCAATTGCTTCATAAAGCAACTTGGCACAAAAGCCTATCGATCTGAAACCAATGGCCAAAACGCCGGCGAATACGCCCGGCCCGAGAATGGTAACCAGCATCAACGCCCACAGCAGAGAATTGATCGAGCGCGATGCGACGATGATGAATAGCGCAATCGGGCGGGCAAACGTAGAGGACGGAGTCGTGTTGTGCGCCGCCAGGAATGCGATGGGAAAAGCAAGAACAACTGCCATCAGGGTTCCCAGTGTGGCAATGGTAATGGTGTCCCATATCGGCCTCCACAGGCTATTCATGTAACTCCATTTCGGCGGAACCATGCGCTCCATCATATCGACAGCCTGACGGGGTGCATCGGTTACAAACATCCAGATGGTGTTTTCCGAGACCAATTGCCAGCAGTAGACAAAAATTGCGACAGCAATGAACTGCCCGAACCAGATTGTCAGTTGTTGATTGCGGTTCCGGCGTTTCCAGATTTTAATATCGCCCTGTTGTTTTGTAGGCATTACCGAACCCACTTTCTAATGTAGCCAGACGAGTATTCGACGGCCATGACGATACCGATGATGATCAGTAAGATTGCGGCAGATGAACTAAATTCGTAGCGATCGAAGCTGGTTAACAAGGTCGCCCCGATACCACCCGCACCGACAATGCCCAGCACCGCTGATTCCCTGAAATTGATGTCGAAGCGGTACATGGCCAGCCCAATCATGCGCGGCATGACTTGCGGTTGAACTGAATAATTAAGCCATTGGAACCATGA
>JAUVCH010000154.1 GCA_030595795.1 Gammaproteobacteria bacterium | reverse complement strand
GAATACGTCGAAATTGACTCGATGAATGGACACGATGCCTTTTTAGTCGATGACGCGCATTTTTCCCCAGTAGTGGAAAAGTTTCTGGCTTAACTCTAAATTATTTTACTTTAAATCACTTTTCCAGATATTGTAGTTTATCGGGTACTCCTTCCCAGTCTGCCGCGTCGTCGGGTGGTGGCTTGCTGGCAGTAATAACCGGCCAGTTCAAAGACAGCTCTTCGTTGAGCGCCAGAAATTGTTCCTGACCTGCGGGTATCTCATCTTCGGAAACAATGGCCTCGATGGGACACTCCGGCTCGCACAGGGTACAGTCGATACACTCTTCGGGGTCGATGACCAGAAAGTTCGGACCCTCGTGGAAACAGTCGACGGGGCAGACATCGACACAATCCATATACTTACACTTGATGCAGCCTTCAAGCACGACAAAAGTCATTTAGTTACCCCAGTTAGAGATGTAAATCGGTCAGATAAAACAAGGCCGAAGTCTAGACAGGCGGTTGGCAAACATCAAGTAGATTATCCGTCATCCAATGATTTTCGAGCGGCATCGCGTAGTTGATATAATCTTTCTAGCGCTTCTCGCGGGCTAAATTCGTCGGGCTCCAGCGCAATCAGCTCATCTATCAGCGGATGCCTCTCGTGGGCGGGTTCATCATCTGCGGCGCTGAATAAATCTATTTGCGGCCCGGCCTGGCTCGATTGCTGTTCGAGCAGGCGTAGTTTCTTCCTCGCGAGCTGGATCGTCTGCGCCGGAATACCCGCCAGTTTGGCGACCTGTAAGCCATAACTCTGGTTGGCAGGGCCGGGTTTGACACGATGCATGAAGATAATATCGTCACCGTGCTCGACCGCATCGAGATGGACATTCTCGATATTATCGTATTGATCGGGTAATTGGGTCAGCTCGAAGTAGTGGGTAGCAAACAAGGTATAGGCCTTTGACTGTTGCGCCAGGTGATCGGCACAGGCCCAGGCTAGTGCGAGGCCGTCGAAGGTACTGGTGCCGCGTCCAATTTCATCCATTAATACCAGGCTATTGCTAGTCGCATTATTCAAAATATTAGCCGCTTCGGTCATTTCGACCATAAAGGTAGAGCGGCCGCTGGAGAGATCGTCGCTGGCACCGATGCGGGTAAATATCTGGTCGATTGGGCCGATCTCAGCCTGCTCGGCGGGCACATAACTGCCCATATAGGCGAGTATCACGATGAGCGCGGTTTGTCGCATATAAGTCGATTTACCACCCATGTTCGGCCCAGTAATCAGTAACATGCTCCGTCTGTCGTCGAAGCAAGTGTCGTTAGCAGTAAAAGGCTGATCCAGTACCTGTTCGACGACCGGGTGCTTACCGCCACGGATATCGAGCCCCCGTGAGTCCACCAGTTCGGGGGCTGACCAGTTCAGTGCGTCGGCACAGACCGAAAAGCTTAGCAAGACGTCGAGCTGGGCGAGGCCGTCGGCCGATTGTTGCAATGGTGGTAACTTTTCAGCCAGCTGTTTGAGTAAGTTATCGTAGAGATGTTTTTCGCGGCTCAGTGAGCGCTCTCGGGCGCTGAGCACCTTGTCTTCGAAAGCCTTGAGTTCTGGTGTGATATAGCGCTCGACAGCCTTCAGCGTCTGTCGTCGAATGTATTCCTCGGGTACGGG
Source organism: Gammaproteobacteria bacterium (assembly GCA_030595795.1). GTDB lineage: Bacteria > Pseudomonadota > Gammaproteobacteria. Next base: position 5,399 of record JAUVCH010000154.1, on the reverse strand, counting down.
CTTGCTTTGTAATTTGCTCACCTCGATGTAAAAACCATGTACGCGGTTATAGGCAACTTTCAGCCCATTGATACCGGTTTTTTCCTGTTCCTTTTTTTCCAGATCGATTAGAAACTGGTCGGCGTTTGAACTCAGGTCGCGTAGTTCATCTAGTTCGCTATCGAATCCTCTTTTTATGACGCCGCCATCGCGGATTAAGACCGGTGGCTCATCGATGATAGCTGACTGTAACAGGGCGATCACATCGGGATGCGAGGTGATTTGTTGTTGTAGCTGATTCAGTAACGGGCTGTCGAGCGGCTGCATGGCTGACTGTAAGCCAGGTAGCAATTCGAGGGTCAATTTCAGTGTCGACAGGTCTCGCGGGCGTGCGCTCAGTAAAGCGATACGCGCCAGAATGCGTTCGATATCACCCACCGCACGCATGGTTTCGTTAAGATTTTCGAAATATCGATTATCGAGCAGGCAGGCCACCGCGTGGTGTCTTTGTTTAACACGGTTTTGATCACGCAGAGGTTTCTGTAGCCAGCGGGATAACTCCCTGTGGCCCATTGCGTTATTACAGTAATTGATAATATTAAACAGGCTAGGGCCATCGCCCTCGGATGACATCGACTGACTTAGTTCCAGGTTACGGCGACTGTTGGCATCGATGAGTAAAACATCCGTAATCTGCTCGGTGCGAATCGGCAGTATATGGGGAATATCGGTCTTCAAAGTATCCTGAACGTATTGCAGCAGACAGCCTGCGGCGCAAATAGCGAGCGGATAATCACTCAGTCCAAAGCCCTGTAGGTCGCGGGTTTTGTATTGCTCGCAAAGTAATCGGGTAGCGGTCTGTAGCTCGAAATACCAGGGTGGCATCGGGTGCGCACGTTTCAGGTTATGCGCGTCAACAGGTAAGGCCTGATCTTCGCAGAAAATAATTTCGGCCGGATTGAGTCGCGAAATTTCGCTATTGAGCAATTCATCGCTATCGAGTTGGCTGGCAGTAAAACGGCCAGAGCTAATTTCGATTGCAGCCACGCCCCAGTGCGTTTTCTGAGCGAAGATGCAGCAAAGCAAGTTTTCACGCTTGTCCTGTAAAAGCGTTTCCTCGGTTAAAGTACCGGGCGTTATGACCCGTTTGACGGCACGCTCTACTGGGCCCTTGCTGGTCGCCGGGTCGCCGATTTGTTCGCAAATAGCCACCGGCTCTCCCGCTCGTACCAGCTTACCCAGATAATTATCAATCGCGTGATAGGGTAGCCCGCACATCGGAATCGGTTCACCAGCCGACTGTCCGCGTTTGGTGAGCGCTATATCGAGTAGCCCCGAAGCCTTTTTCGCATCGTCGAAAAAGAGTTCGTAAAAATTACCCATGCGATAGAACAGCAAAGTAGTCGGGTATTCTGCCTTGATGCGCAGGTATTGCTGCATCATTGGGGTGTGGGTCTTATCTAGGCTGATTGAATTAATTGCAGGCTTCTCGGTTAGTGCAGGGTAGATCTTATACGCGGGAGCAAAGATGCAGGATAACAAATCGCTGCCCTATCGGGCAATGGGTTCTGCTTTTGCATTCTCACCAATTATGCTATAACTAAGGAAGTATAATACTTGCAAATAGGAAGCACCGCTATGCCATCACTCGTCATCAAAAATTTACCTGAAGATATCCATGTGAAGCTGAAGGAACAGGCTGCTCGTCATCATCGTAGTATGACGCGAGAAGCCATTGCGATATTGAGCGAGGGTGTTGGGCGAAAGGCTATTAGGGAAATGCCGGCACCCTACAGGGGCAACTTTCCAATTACCGAGGATTTTATCAATGCTGCGAAGCGCGAGGGTCGCAAGTGATTGTTGCCGATGCCAACGTCATTGCTTATTGGTTGATAGAAGGGGAGTTTACCGCGCTTGCGAGACGACTATACGACAGAGAGCCGACCTGGGTTGTACCCGCGCTGTGCAGGCATGAACTGGCGAATGTAATTGCTAACTACGTCAAACATAGAGCAATGGTTGTTGCCGATGTCCCCTTGCTTTGGCGAAACCTGGAATCGCTGGTTGGCGGGCGGGAATATGATGTCGATTATGTTGAAGTCATTGCCCTGGCGGCGAATAATGGTATCAGCGCTTACGATGCGCAATACCTGTATCTTGCGAAGTCTCTGGGTGTTCTATTAATTACGCAGGACAAAAGACTGGCCACTTCTACTGATTCAGCATTCACCATGGCGCAATATATGGATCAATAGCCTACGGCATTCTTGAGTAAACTGTCGTGTCCAATGAGCCTCTGGGCAAGTCATCAACATATTCCAGTCGGTTGCGTCGGTTCAATGAATCCAGCGACAGTTAAGTGGTAGATTTCGTGTTAAAGTTTTCAAAGGTACTACCTGGTAATAACGAGGGTGTTGAAATGGACACATCTGTCAAACTCGATGATGATATGAAAAGTCGTATCCAGCACCTGGCTGACATACGGAATCGTTCCGCGCATTGGATCATGCGAGAAGCGATCCGCGACTATATTGAGCGTGAAGAGACACGAGAGAGCTTCAAGCAGGAAGCCCTGGCATCCTGGACAGCTTATCAGGAAACTGGGAAGCATCTCACTGGTCAGGAGGTAGCCGACTGGTTGAGTTCCTGGAGGACAGGTAAGGAGGACGAGATCCCGCAGTGCCAGGAATTGCAACCTATATTCCGTACATCAGACGGTTGGTTGCAGCGTACAGGCCGTAAATGGGTATGAAACGGATATAAATGGTTATTATGTTTGGTAATGGGTAGGAAATGGATATAATCGGGCATAAATGGATATTTAAGGTCTCCCTTGCTCCAGTTCAAAAATATTACCATTACGGCAGAAATCCTCAAATTTATAAGTGAAATTGATGAATTTAAGGGAAAGTGGCAAGCCACGCAGGATCTGGCGCCTGACCGCTTAAGTAGCCTAAAGCGCATTGCTACAATTGAAAGTGTTGGTTCCTCCACGCGCATAGAAGGTGCAAAACTCACAGACGAGCAGGTGGAAAAGCTACTCTCCAGGCTGGAACAAAAATCTTTCACCACCCGCGATGAGCAGGAAGTGGCGGGATATGCCGACGCGATGGATATGGTGTTTGAAAATCATACCTCGATTGGTTTAAGCGAGAACCACATTAAGCAGATGCATGGTGTGTTGCTGAAATATAGCAGCAAAGATGAGGCGCATCGGGGCGAATATAAGAACATCACAAACCATGTGGAGGCCTTCGATGAAGACGGCAAAAGCCTTGGCGTAGTATTTCAGACGGCGACACCGTTCGAAACACCGTTGATGATGAAAGAGTTAGTTGAATGGTACAACGAACAAGCGAATGAAGAAGTGCAGCATCCATTACTTATGGTTGCGATGTTTGTGGTGGTGTTTCTTGCCATTCATCTGTTTAAGGATGGTAATGGCAGATTGTCGCGCATTCTCACCACGTTGCTTTTTCTGCGGGCTGGTTATTCCTATGTGCCTTATAGCTCTATGGAAACGGTAATCGAGGCCAACAAGGAAAATTATTATCTGGCACTGCGGCGCACCCAGCAGACCATCCGCACAGATGAGCAGAACTGGGACCCATGGGTTGCCTTTTTCCTCAAAACTATGGTGAAACAAAAAGATTATCTAGCGGCTAAAGTGAAGAAAGAACGTTACTTGCGCGAGGCTTTGCCTGCGCTTTCACGCAACATTTTAGAAATGGTGAATACACGCGGAGAAATTACAGTGCGCGAGATAGAAATTACAACGAGTGCCAACCGTAACACCATCAAGGCACACCTTAAGAAGTTAGTTGAGCAGGACTATCTAGTAGCTGTCGGCAAAGGGCGTGGTGCGCGTTATACAGTACAAAAGCAAGGTTAATTGCATAAAGTCGTAATGGCATGCGGTTTACCGTTTAAGCTTTAATAGACCGCTCGCAGCTAATAGCAAGGCAACTATCTTCAAGCTCACTCTGATCATGCCAGTCCTCCAGGTCGATCAAATTCTTATGCCGCCAGTTAGGATATTCATCGATGGTGCCGGGTACGTTCAACTGATAGGTTTGCGATAACAGGTCTTCCAGTTGCACCATCATCAGAAGCGATTCTGATCGGGCCAGGAAGCGTTGTACCGACAGGAATAACTGAGTACTCAATGCCTGAACGGTATTATCGTGCAAACATTCTTCGTCGATTAATTGTTCCTCAAATAAGGCGGCTTTGATCTGGTATCGATCTTGTTCGCGGGCATCTCTCTGCTGTTGCCTGATTTCATCCGAGGGGTATAAATTTAAGTCTTCTCGAATATCAATATCCGACGCCTGCCAATAGCCTTTCAGTGTCGGTAAATCATGCGAGCCCGAGGTACAAAGCGCGTAGGGCGGGTAGTCACGAGGTGACTTGAATGTGCCGTGATGCCTGTCTTTTTCGAAAAACAAAATACGGTAAGACAAGATCTTTTTCAGCCAGAGCTGGTGGCGAACTTCATCGGGAACCGTACCCAGGTCTTCGCCGATAATCAGGCAGCGGTTGCGCTGGCTCTCCAGTGCGAGGATGCCGAGTAAATCTTCAAACGGATAGGCGATGTAGGTGCCCTGATCAGCGGCACTGTTTTCAGGTACCCAGTAGAGGCGCATCAAACCCATAACGTGATCGATTCTGAGCGCTCCGGCCTGGCTCATATTGGCTCGTAGCGTTTGAATAAACGATCGGTACTGATGATCTTTTAGTTGCTGTGGAATTTGTGGGGGTAAGCCCCAGTTCTGTCCGAGTAGATTAAAATCGTCGGGTGGTGCGCCAATGCCGACACCATGAGCATAATCCAGATGTTCAGACCAGCATGGCGACGAAAAACGTTCGATGCCGACGGCCAGATCGTTATATAAGCCGACGCGCATGCCCAGTTGCTGGCAGCAATGACTGGCCGCTGATAATTGTTGTTCGGCTCGATATTGCAGGTATTGGTGAAACTCGATGGCCTGGATATTCGACTCAGCCCAGTTTTTAACGCTCCTGGAGCTCGGGTCGCGAAATTCCGCTGGCCACTGCTGCCAGTATTCGATTGACGCATCCTGTTCATGAAAAAATTCCTGTAAAGCCTCGAACAGGGCGAAATTGAATAAGTCTTCACCTTTGTCGGTCTGATATTGACGAAATTTGTTAACTGATTCCAGGTCCTGGTCCAGGAGGTCTTCGCGAAACTGTTGGTAAAGCAATTTGAGTACAGTTGACTTAGCCCGCCAAACTTCGGTGTATTGAACCAGGTCAGCATCGCGTGAGGATTGCAATCTTTTCTGGAAGTCAGTGCTGCTGACGAGTTTCCGGGCTTTACTGCTATGACTAAATTCTTCCATCGACTCGATATCCAGATAAACAGGATTGAGAAAATCACGGTGTGATGGACTATAAGG
>JAUVCH010000189.1 GCA_030595795.1 Gammaproteobacteria bacterium | reverse complement strand
CGTACGACTGATGTGACCGGTGCCTGCGAACTCCCATCGGGTGTTGAAATGGTCATGCCGGGTGATAATGTGAAGATGGAAGTCACACTAATCGCGCCAATCGCAATGGACGATGGACTGCGTTTTGCAATCCGTGAAGGCTGCCGTACCGTAGGTGCGGGTTTTGTAGCTAAAATAATTGAGTAACTATCATGGCAACTAATCAAAATATTCGCATCCGCCTGAAAGCCTTCGATCATCGTTTAATCGATCGTTCGGCAGCAGAGATCGTGGAAACCGCGAAACGCACAGGTGCACGAGTAAAGGGTCCTATCCCTTTACCGACTCGAAAAGAGCGTTTTACTATCCTCATTTCACCGCATGTGAATAAGGATGCACGGGACCAATATGAGATTAGAACGCACAAGCGTTTGATGGACATTGTTGACCCTACAGACAAGACTGTAGACGCGTTAATGAAGCTTGATTTAGCGGCCGGTGTGGACGTGCAAATTAAGCTTAACTAATCAGATTTATTCTGTTATAGTGCGCGCCCTCGCGGCCTGATACGGGATTTCTGTATCAGGCCGCGTGTTCGAAAGCAGGTAGTTAATCGTTGTTTTATTAACAGGCTGCTAATTGCCGTGAAAGGAATTGCGGTTGGTTTAAAAGGCAAACAAGCCTTTGAAAGCCAAAGAAATTCATAGAATGCCTATGTTTTTCGTCATTTGAATATTCGAGGACGAATTAATCAGATGCGACAGCTAAATTTTATTAATTTTGAGGTTTCATAATGTCTCTCGGTTTAGTAGGACGTAAAGTCGGCATGACCCGGGTATTTACCGATGAGGGTGTGTCAACACCAGTCACTGTCATCGAAGTAGAGCCCAACCGCGTTTCGCAGATTAAAACTGTCGAAACCGACGGCTATGTCGCTGTGCAAGTTGTGACAGGTTCGCGTCGTGCTAGTCGTGTCACCAAGCCGTTGGCTGGTCACTATCGTAAGGCGGGTGTCGAGGCTGGTCGTGGCGCCTGGGAATTTCGCGTCGATTCAGTCGATGGACTGGAGCTTGGTGGTGAAATCAAAGTTGACCTGTTTGAGCAGGGTCAAATCGTAGACGTCTCTGGCGTTAGCAAGGGTAAGGGATTTCAGGGTGGTGTTAAGCGCCACAATTTTACAATGCAGGATGCAACACATGGTAATTCTATCTCGCACCGTTCGAATGGTTCTATTGGTCAGAACCAGACTCCGGGACGAGTATTTAAAGGTAAAAAGATGTCGGGCCATATGGGCGCCGCCAATTGTAGTACTCAAAACCTGGAAATCGTGCGTATCGACACCGAGCGTAATCTGGTGTTGATCAAGGGTGCGGTACCGGGTGCGAAATGTAGTGATGTCATTATTCGTCCTGCGACTAAGAAATAAGACATGCGAAATAAGAGATAAGTAGAGATGGATATAGCAATTCATAATTCAAAGAAAAAGGTAGTGGTGTCTGACGATGCTTTTGGTGCCAGTTTCAATGAAGCTTTGATTCACCAGCTAGTTACCTCTTATATGAGTGGTGCGCGTGCTGGTACTCGGGCCCAGAAGAACCGTTCGGACGTGAGTGGCGGCGGAGCTAAGCCCTGGCGTCAAAAAGGTACGGGTCGTGCTCGTGCTGGAACTATTCGAAGCCCGATATGGCGCTCGGGTGGTGTGACCTTTGCCGCGGATCCTCAGGATCACAGTAAAAAACTGAATAAGAAAATGTATCGTGTTGGTATGCGTAGCCTGGTATCAGAATTGGTACGCAGTGAGCGTTTACTGGTAATCGAAGCGCTGGGTGTTACCGAGCCAAAAACCAAAATCATGCAGGCGAAGCTGGAAGAGCTGGGTGTAAAAAGTGCGTTGATTCTGACCGACGGTCTGGACTCAGCGGTATATCTGGCGGCCAGAAATATTCCTCACATACAGGTTATGGATATCGCGATTGTCGATCCAGTTAGCCTGGTGAAACAGGAATACGTTGTTATCGAAGAGTCTGCATTGAAAAAGCTCGAGGAGCGTTTGTCATGAACGAAGAAAGAATTTTTCAGGTTCTGCTCTCACCGCATATTTCCGAAAAAGCTGCCGTGCTCGGCGACTCGGCTAATCAAGCGGTATTTCGAGTAGCTACCACTGCAAAAAAAGGCGAAATTAAAATCGCTGTCGAACAGCTTTTCAATGTAAAAGTTGCGAATGTCCGTACGGTTAACGTCAATGGTAAAACCAAGCGCCAGGGCGCGCGCCAGGGTCGTCGTAAGGACTGGAAAAAGGCATATGTTTCACTTGAACAAGGTCATGAAATCGACCTTGCATCCATAGGCGCGTAAATCATGGCACTGATTAAAGCAAAACCGACTTCTCCCGGCCGCCGCTTTGTCGTTTCGGTCAAGACTCCTGGTCTATACAAGGGTAAGCCATTCGCCGGACTGCTGGAAAAGAAATCCAAATCCGGTGGCCGTAATAACGCTGGTCGCATTACCACACGTCACATTGGTGGTGGTCATAAGCAGCGCTATCGCGTCATCGATTTCAAGCGTAATAAAGACGGCATCAACGCAGTTGTTGAACGCGTTGAGTACGATCCAAACCGTAGCGCTCATATCGCGCTACTGAAATACGCCGATGGAGAGCGACGCTATATTATCGCGCCCAAGGGTGTTGCTGAAGGTGCGGTTGTTCGATCTGGCGACGATTCTGGTATCAAAGTAGGTAACTGCATGCCGCTGCGTAATATACCAGTCGGTTCGGTTGTTCATTGTGTTGAAATGAAGCCTGGTAAAGGTGCGCAAATAGCGCGATCTGCCGGTACTTCGGCACAGTATGTTGCGCGCGATGGCGGCTACGTAACGCTTCGATTGCGTTCTGGCGAAATGCGTAAAGTTTTATCTGAATGTCGCGCGGTCATCGGCGAAGTCAGTAACGGCGAGCACAGTCTACGTTCGTTGGGTAAGGCAGGTGCTTCAC
>JAUVCH010000085.1 GCA_030595795.1 Gammaproteobacteria bacterium | reverse complement strand
CGTCGCATACTTCAGGCCTCCGGTGCTGAAGTCATTCACCTGGGTCACAATCGCTCGGTTGCAGAAATAGTCGAGGCGGCGATTCAGGAAGACGTTCAGGGTATCGCATTAAGCTCCTATCAGGGCGGACATGTCGAATATCTGAAGTACATGGTCGATATGTTAAAGACCAATAACCGCCCAGATATTCGAATTTTTGCCGGCGGTGGTGGCGTCATTATTCCGGCCGAAGTGGCCGAACTCGAAGCCTATGGCGTGACTCGAATCTACACACCCGAAGATGGCCAGAAGATGGGCTTACAGGGCATGATTTTCGATATGATCGAGCGCTGCCAATTTGATCCGGGTAAGCAGGCAGCCAGGTCGATTGAAACCCTCGACCGCGATGACAGGACTGCGCTCTCCAGCCTGATAACCGCGTTGGCAAACGACGATCTGCCGAAAGCCTTCCGCAAAGACATTATCGACACAGCTAAACAACAATCCATACCCGTGCTCGGCATTACCGGTACGGGTGGCTCGGGCAAGTCATCGCTAACCGACGAATTGATTCGTCGGTTCCGGCTCGGCCATGCGGATAGCCTGAAAATCGCTATCATCGCCATCGACCCGACGCGGCGTAAAACCGGAGGTTCACTGCTTGGTGACCGTATTCGAATGAATGCGATCAATCATGACAATATCTTCATGCGCTCGATTGCGACACGCGATTCGGTCGGTGAAATCCCCGAAGTCGTCAGCGACATTATCGCCGCCTGCAAACTTTATGATTTCGATTTCATCATCGTCGAAACGCCTGGCATTGGTCAGGGCGACGCCGCTATCGTGCCCCTCGTCGATGCCTCACTATATGTAATGACGCCGGAATTCGGCGCGCAAAGCCAGCTCGAAAAAATCGATATGCTCGACTTCGCCGATGTTGTCGCAATCAATAAATTTGATCGTAAAGGTTCCGAGGACGCTTATCGCGATGTTTGCAAACAGGTGCAACGTAATCGCGAGGCCTTTTCACAGGCGGCCGAAGACATGCCGGTATTTGGCACCAAAGCCGCGCGATTTAACGACGACGGCATTACTGCTCTGTACCAATGCCTGCTGAAAAAACTCGTTGAACTGGGGCTTAAAACTGACGATAGTCGGCTGCCTGCCGTATCTATCAAAAAGTCGACCGAACAAAATGTCATCGTGCCTCCCGAGCGCGTGCGTTACCTGGCTGAAATTGCCGACAGTGTTCGAGGTTATCGAAGCCATGTTGAACAACAGGCGAAAATTGCTCGCGAACGGCAACAACTGCTTGAATCAAAACGAATGCTTGGCCATTCTATAGAGTCTCTCGATCAGTTAATCGATGACCGTAATAACGCCCTCGACGGCTCGGCAAAAAAACTACTCGATCAATGGCCAGCGGTTCAACAAAGCTATGCCGGTGATGAGTATGTGGTAAAAATTCGCGATCATGAAATTCGTACCAGTTTGAAATACGAAACCCTGTCAGGTACTCGTGTCTCAAAGGTCTCGCTACCCAATTATTCCGACCATGGCGACCTGCTCAAATGGCTAATGTTGGAAAACGTCCCCGGCAGCTTCCCGTTCACGGCAGGCGTATTCGCATTTAAACGCGAAGGAGAAGACCCGACGCGTATGTTCGCCGGTGAAGGCGATGCCTTTAAAACCAATCAACGCTTTAAAAAACTCTCTGAGCATTCCGATGCCAAGCGATTATCAACGGCTTTCGACTCGGTTACCTTATACGGTTGCGACCCGGATGAACGCCCGGATATTTACGGCAAGGTCGGTAATTCCGGTGTCTCCATCGCGACGCTGGAAGACATGAAAGCACTCTACGATGGCTTCGATCTCTGCAGTCCATCGACATCGGTATCTATGACCATTAACGGCCCTGCACCCGTCATTCTGGCGATGTATCTGAACACTGCCATAGAACAGCAACTTGCCCGCTTCGAGGCCGATAACAACCGCGAGCCGACTGATCAGGAAATCGAAAAAATTCATAATTGGGCGCTGGAAAATATTCGCGGCACCGTGCAGGCCGATATCCTGAAAGAGGATCAGGGCCAGAATACCTGCATCTTCTCCACCGAGTTTGCTTTGAAAATGATGGGCGATATTCAGCAGTATTTTATCGATCACAATATCCGTAATTTTTACTCGGTATCGATTTCGGGCTACCACATCGCCGAGGCCGGAGCTAACCCGATCTCACAACTGGCCTTCACGCTGGCGAATGGTTTCACCTACGTCGAAACCTACCTGGCGCGCGGCATGCATATAGATGAATTCGCGCCTAACCTGTCGTTCTTTTTCAGCAATGGCATGGATCCGGAATATACCGTGATGGGTCGAGTCGCGAGGCGCATCTGGGCTACTGCAATGCACAACAAGTATGGCGCCAACGAACGCAGCCAGAAGCTCAAATATCACATTCAGACTTCGGGACGCTCGCTGCACGCTCAGGAAATGGACTTCAACGATATTCGCACTACCTTGCAGGCGCTGATTGCGATTTATGATAATTGCAATAGCCTGCACACCAACGCTTTCGACGAAGCGATCACCACACCAACCGGCGATTCGGTACGACGCGCGCTGGCGATTCAGCTCATCATCAATAACGAATGGGGTTTGAGTAAAAACGAAAACCCGAACCAGGGCTCTTTCATCCTCGATCAACTCACCGACCTGGTCGAAGAAGCTGTCTTGCAGGAATTCGAACGCATCTCCGAACGAGGTGGCGTACTCGGCGCGATGGAGACCGGCTACCAACGTGGCAAAATTCAGGACGAATCGATGCTTTACGAACACCGTAAGCACGATGGATCCTTGCCCATCATCGGCGTGAATACTTTCCTCAATCCGAATGGTAATGAGGAATACGAAATCGAGCTTGCGCGCTCGACCGAGGAAGAAAAACAAAACCAGATAACCAGACTTGGAGATTTCCAGGCCAGCCATGCCGATGAGTCAACCGAAGCACTTGAACGTGTTCGACAGGCCGCGATTAACAATGAAAATATATTCGCCGAGCTGGTGAATGCAGTACGATACTGTTCACTTGGCGAGATTAGTAATGCGCTGTTCGAAGTCGGTGGGCAATACCGTAGAAACATGTAACATACCCGTCATCTGAAATCTTAATCTGGATAAAATCATGAACATCAAAACAGTCGGCGTTGTCGGCGCCGGCACCATGGGCAATGGCATCGTACAGGTTTGCGCCAGTGCTGGGTTAGAAGTCATCATGCAGGATATCGGTGACGAACAGGTTACACTCGGCCTGAAGACCATTTCCGGCAGTCTCGACCGTTTAATCAAGAAAGAAAAAATAAGCGAAGCCGACAAGCAGGCCGCCCTGGCTAATATCAGTACCACCACCAGTATCGAAGACCTGGCCGAAGTCGACATCGTCATTGAAGCCGCCACTGAAAACGAAACACTGAAGTTACAGATTTTTGAACAACTCGACAAAACCTGTAAAGCCGATGCTATTCTCGCGAGCAATACATCTTCTATATCACTCACACGTATTGCCGGGGCCACAAAACGTGCCGAGCAGGTAGTCGGCATGCACTTCATGAACCCGGTACCGATGATGGCGTTAGTCGAAGTCATTCGCGCACTGCAAACCAGTGATAGCACTTATCAGGTAGTTCACGAGCTCAGCGAAGCAATCGGCAAGGTGCCGGTAGAAGCTAAAGATAGTCCGGGATTTGTCGGCAACCGGATTTTGATTCCAATGATCAATGAAGCCGTATTTGCGCTACACGAGGGACTGGCCGATGCGGCGGGTATAGATACCATCATGAAGCTCGGCATGGCGCACCCGATGGGACCGCTGGAACTAGCCGATTTAGTCGGCCTCGATACCTGTCTATCGGTCACCAAAATATTGCACGAAGGCTTCGGCGATTCCAAATACCGTCCCTGCCCGCTTTTACAGCAAATGGTCGATGCCGGATTTCTAGGGCGTAAATCGGGTCGTGGATTTTATCGTTACGATGAATAAATGAGTACCTGTTAGTTGATAGAATATCTGCCCGGCAAATCTGATATGATTATTTTTCAGGTAGTTAACAACTTATTAGAAAAATAAGAATCATAACTACATTAATGTACGTGTTAATACTTATAGACAGAACCTTTACGTAAACGTAAACTATCGAGCCTAAATTGTCGACAATAACAAATAATAATAACCGACACTTAACGAATATAACGAAATATCAGCGGTAATTGTTAACAATTGACATGAATGCATCGTTAAACGAAGAGACACTAGACACATTTCCGAAGCTTTTATTAAGCCACGCACGCCTGCGCCCGGATCATGATGCTATTCGTGAGAAAGACCTGGGCATCTGGCAATCCTGGACCTGGTCTCAGGCCGAGAGCGAAGTTCGAGCACTGGCCTGTGGGCTGGCTAGCCTCGGCTTAAAGCGAGGCGACAAGCTTGCCATCATCGGAGATAACCGCCCTCGGCTTTACTGGGGAATGACTGCCGCTCAGACGCTAGGCGCGATCCCTGTGCCGCTGTACCAGGATTCGGTTGCGGAGGAAATGTCCTACGTGCTCGACAATGCCGATGTCAAAATTGCTTTGGTACAAAATCAGGAGCAGGTCGACAAGATTCTGGAGCTTAAGGAACGCTGCCCTAAAATCGAACATATTATCTTCGACGAAATACGCGGCCTGCGCGATTACGACCATGCGTTTCTACATAATTTCGAAGATGTTCAGCAAAAAGGGCGTGAGTTAGAGCAGAACGATCCCGATTTCTATCAGCAGCAGGTCGATTCCACCAACGGCGAAGATATCGCCATCATGCTCTATACCTCTGGTACCACTGGCAACCCGAAAGGGGTGGTTTTAACCAATGACAACTGCATTATCACCGCGCGCAACGGCATCATTCGAGAAGGATTAACCGACAAAGAAGAAGTGCTGGCCTATCTGCCGATGGCCTGGGTAGGCGACAACCTGTTTTCATACGCGCAGTCCTACGTTGCTGGATTCTGTGTCAGTTGCCCCGAAAGTGCCTCCACCATTGCAAACGACTTGCGCGAGATCGGCCCTACTTATTATTTCGCACCGCCGCGAGTCTACGAAAACATGCTGACTCAGGTGATGATTCGTATGGAAGACGCGGCCAAAATCAAACGCCATGTTTTTCATTTCTTCATGAAACATGCAAGTAAAGTCGGCGTAAAAATTCTGAATGGCGAATCGGTATCACTAAAGGATTCCCTGATTTACAAGCTAGGTAATATTTTCGTCTACGGCCCACTAAAAGACGTACTCGGACTGAGCCGGACCAAGCTGGCCTATACCGCTGGTGAAGCTATCGGACCCGAAATTTTCGATTTTTATCGATCACTGGGTATTAATATCAAACAGCTCTACGGTCAGACCGAGTGCATGGTATTTATTTGTTCGCAACCCGATGGAGAAGTCTACGCCGATACTGTTGGCACACCCTCCCCCGATGTCGAAATTAAAATCAACGATGACGGAGAAATACTTTATCGTAGCCCCGGTGTTTTTCATTCCTATTATAAAAATCCGGAGTCTACCGCCAGCACCAAAACCGAAGATGGCTGGGTATATACCGGCGACGCCGGTTATATCGACGACAAGAATGGTCATTTGAAAATTATCGACCGTGCGAACGATGTCGGAAAGCTCAAGGACGGAACCATGTTTGCCCCGAAATATATCGAGAACAAACTGAAGTTCTTCTCCTATATTCAGGAAGCGGTGTTATACGGCAATGGTCGCGACTACAGCACAGCTTTTATCAATATAGATCTGGATGCCGTAGGCAACTGGGCAGAGCGTAATAACCTGGCCTACTCAGGCTATATCGACCTCGCCGGGCTACCTGAAGTCTACCAACTACTGAAAGAGTGCATCGACAAGGTCAATGTGGATTTATCGCAGGACAGCCGACTGGGAAATTCACAAATCCGTCGATTCCTGATATTGCACAAGGAACTCGATGCCGATGATGGCGAATTAACCCGAACCCGTAAAGTTCGACGCAATTTTGTCGCCGAGCGTTACGAAACGCTGATTAATGCGCTCTACTCCGATGCCGAGGAATGCCATGTCAATACCCAGGTCACCTTCGAAGACGGCCGTACCGGCATGCTAGAAGCCGATATCAGGCTATGTAATGCCGAATGCTACCCACTCAGTTCCTCACCACAGGAAGACGCAGCATGAGTGCACGCCAATTTGGAGATACGATCCTCGAAGTGAACAATATCAGCCTTTCATTCGGTGTTATGAAGGTGCTCGACAACATCAGCTTCGACATTAAAAAAGGTGAAATTCGCTCGATCATCGGCCCTAACGGTGCCGGGAAGAGCTCGATGCTTAATGTCATTAATGGTTTCTACCATCCTCAGGAAGGTACGATTACTTTTAAAGGAGAAACTCGAAAGGCGATGGCACCGCATGTCGCGGCGAGCCACGGAATTGCCCGAACCTTCCAGAATATTGCGCTGTTTAAAGGCATGAGTACGCTCGACAACATCATGACCGGCCGCAACTTGAAAATGAAAACCAACATCTTCTGGCAGGCTTTACATCTGGGCCCGGCGCGTAAAGAAGAACTTGAAAACCGCGAAGCAGCGGAACGTATCATCGATTTTCTCGATATCCAGGCTATCCGCAAAAAACCCGTCGGCAAACTGCCTTACGGTTTACAAAAGCGAGTCGAATTAGGACGTGCGCTGGCAGCCGAACCCGAATTACTACTACTCGACGAACCCATGGCAGGTATGAATAGTGAAGAAAAGGAAGACATGTCGCGTTTCATCATCGATGTGAACGACGAATTCGGCACCACGATTGCCCTCATCGAACACGATATGGGCGTGGTAATGGATTTATCCGATCGCGTTGTGGTACTCGACTACGGTAAACAACTGGCCGACGGTTTTCCCGAAGAGGTTCGGGCCAATCAAAAAGTCATTGATGCGTACCTCGGGGTACCCCATGAATAAGAGGCAAAAATAGTGCTGTTTTTTATCGAAGTCACCCTCAGTGGCCTTATGGCTGGCGTCATGTATTCGCTGGTAGCGCTTGGTTTCGTGCTGATCTTTAAAGCCTCAGGCATTTTTAATTTCGCCCAGGGTGTCATGGCATTGTTTGCGGCACTGACGCTGGTCGGTTTCATGGACGAATTTGGTATGCCGGTCTGGCTTGCCATCATCGGCACCATCGCAGTGATGATTGCACTGGCCTGGGTGATCGAGAGAGTCATGCTGCGACATCTGGTTAACCAGGAACCCATTATCCTGTTTATGGCAACCATCGGCCTGGCCTACGTACTCGAAGGTCTCGGTGATATTTTATGGGGTTCCGACGTTAAGGTTCTCGACATCGGCATCCCGCAGGGCGCCTGGGACTGGCTCTGGGATCAGGGCATCTATGTTGAAAAACTGGAGCTTTTCGCTGCCGCCACCGCTGCGATACTGGTCATATTTCTCGCGATATTTTTCCAGAAAACCCGTACTGGACGTGCGCTACGCGCTGTGGCAGACGACCACCAGGCGGCGCTTTCAGTGGGTATTTCATTACACACCATCTGGGTTATCGTCTGGTCTGTGTCGGGAATTGTCGCACTGGTAGCCGGTATTATGTGGGGTTCCAAATCGGGCGTACAGTTCTCTCTATCGTTAATCGCCCTGAAAGCCCTACCCGTTCTGATTTTAGGCGGTTTCACCTCGGTACCCGGTGCGATCATCGGCGGCATGATCATCGGTGTCGGCGAAAAACTGGCGGAAGTTTATCTGGGCCCGTTTGTCGGTGGCGCGATAGAAAACTGGTTCGCCTATATGCTGGCCCTGGCATTTCTATTGTTCCGCCCGCAAGGCCTGTTTGGCGAACGCATCATAGAACGAGTATAAGCCGATGATTTATCGTGAAACCGGACAATTCAAAGCTAACTATGCCGACGATCAGGCACTATTTCCGATAGCGCAGGATCGCTATGTTATTTATGCTGTATTGTTCGCCACTTTCGCCGTTGTGCCCATGATACTTAACCAATATTGGCTAAACGCTATTATATTGCCATTCCTGATTTATTCGTTGGCAGCGCTTGGGCTGAATGTTCTCACTGGATACTGCGGACAGGTATCGCTGGGCACCGGCGGATTCATGGCGGTAGGCGCATTTTCGATTTATAAACTGATGGTCGCCGTCCCCGAACTTGGCTTTATTACACTGGTGATTTTATCGGGTATTATTACTGCGGCAGTCGGTGCTTTGTTCGGCCTCCCTTCGTTGCGTATCAAGGGATTTTATCTCGCGGTTGCCACCCTCGCCTCACAGTTTTTCCTAATTTGGCTTTTTAACAAGGTCGGCTGGTTTTTCAATTATAATGCCACCGGTATGATCACATCACCACCAATGACAATATTTGGCGTTCTCGTCACCGGCCCAGAAGCAACAGTCACGGCTAAATATTTCCTGGTCGCCTCTATCGTCGCAGTATTCGCACTGGTGGCTAAAAATTTGGCGCGTGGCCGATTCGGCCGCAACTGGATGGCGATTCGTGACATGGATATCGCTGCCGAATTAATCGGCGTACGACCATTAATTGCAAAGCTATCTGCCTTTGCAGTTTCGTCTTTTTACATCGGCATGGCAGGCGCTTTATATTTCGCAGTCTGGCTAGGCTCGGCTGAACCCACCGAAGCTTTTGATATCAATCAATCTTTCCTGGTATTGTTTATGATTATCATAGGCGGTCTAGGCTCAGTGCTTGGGTCATTCCTGGGTGCTGGATTTCTGGTATTAATGCCGATATTATTGAAAAATATACTGGTCGATGGTTTTGGTACCGATAGCGCCCTGGCTGCTCATATCGAGATCATGACCGTCGGTGCATTGATAATAATATTTCTGATTGTCGAACCTCATGGGCTAGCTCGCCTGTGGCGGATCGCCAAGGAAAAACTGCGTTTATGGCCGTTTCCTTATTAGTTTTTACTGATGATGGGAACGCAACTAAACGCTTTATTTAAGATGTATTTAGTTAGCCGATTTTTTGCTCCTGCAAAATCGGCATACCGTACATCCTGTACATAACCGGAGGAAGCAAAGAAAATGAAAAGTATAACCAAAACCCTGGTGGCTGCTTTACTCGCAGTACCACTTCTCGGCGGGACGGTCAGCGCCTACGAGCTGACAATACCGACACTCGACTATCGTACCGGCCCTTACGCGCCGAACGGTATCCCTTTTGCTAATGGCTACAGCGATTACCTGACCATGCTAAACGAACGCGACGGTGGTATTAACGGCGCCAAAATCAAATTAGCTCCCTGTGAGACAGCCTATAACACCAAGCGTGGTGTCGAATGTTACGAAAGTACCAAAGGCCAGGGTGAATCTGGTGCATTGGTTTTCCAGCCACTGTCTACCGGCATTACCTATCAGTTAATCCCTAAATCGAGCGTTGATAGAATCCCCATATTTTCGATGGGCTATGGCCGTACTTCAGCTGCTAACGGCAAGATCTTCCCATGGGTATTTAACTTCCCTGCCACTTATTGGAGCCAGGCTACCGTATTCGTTCAGTACATCGCTGACCAGGAAGGTGGTATGGATAAGCTGAAAGGCAAGAAAATTGCGCTGGTTTACCACAACTCTGCTTATGGTAAGGAACCCATTCGCACCCTTGAAAGCGCTGCTGCCAAGTTCGGTTTCGAGTTAATGCTGTTGCCAGTCGATCATCCGGGTCAGGAACAAAAAGCGACCTGGCTGCAAGTCCGTAAAGAGCGCCCCGACTGGGTTCTAATGTGGGGCTGGGGTGTTATGAATCAGGTGGCGATTAAAGAAGCCGCTTCGATTCGCTTCCCAATGAATCGTTTCATCGGCGTCTGGTGGTCAGGTTCTGAAAATGACGTATTACCTGCTGGCGACAAAGCCGACGGTTACCTGTCGGGTGCCTTCCATCAGCCGGGTGATAATTTCCCAGCGCACGACGACATCAAGAAATATGTTTACGACCAGGGCAAAGGCAAAGGCGAACGCGACCGTATCGGTGAGGTTCTCTACAATCGCGGACTAGTAGCTGCGATGTGGACGTCCGAAGCCATCCGTAAGGCAATGGAAATTCACGGCACCAACAAAATCAAAGGTGTACACCTACGTGATGGTTTCGAAGCGCTTGACGTCGATGAAGCCCGTCTAACAGAACTGGGGCTGCCGAATTTCACAATCCCGGTCAAGATTAGCTGCGAGAACCATGAAGGACCCGGTAAGGTCGCTTTACAACAATGGGACGCCAAAGCTAAGAAGTGGAGCCTGGTGAGTAAATTCTACGAGCCGTTACGTGATATTACCGGCCCATTAATTGCTGCAGATTCAGCACAATATGCGAAGGAAAACAACGTTGTGCCGCGTATTTGTGGCTAAGCAACACCCTTTTAACCAGTAGGCAGGCCAGTAGATAGGAATGATGTGACTGTGGATACCAGGATAGAACAAGCCGCTAGCGCGACCATACTGTCGGTTAATAACATCGAGGTGATTTATGATCACGTCATACTGGTCTTAAAAGGCGTTTCTCTAGAAGTACCCGAGCAGGGCATTGTTGCCCTGCTCGGTGCTAATGGCGCGGGTAAATCCACCACGCTGAAATCCATTTCTAATTTGCTACGTGCCGAACGTGGTGATATCACCAAAGGCAGTATTGAATTTCAGGGTAGGCGCATCGACGGCCTATCCTCTGCTGACCTGGTTCAACAGGGCGTCATCCAGGTGATGGAAGGTCGCCACTGCTTCGAACACTTAACCGTCGAAGAAAATTTATTAACCGGTGCCTATACACGCAAGGATGGTGGCGCCGCAATTCAAAAGGACCTTGAACTAGTTTATGGCTATTTCCCCAGATTAAAAGAACGCTACAAATCTCAGGCCGGATATACCTCAGGCGGTGAACAACAAATGATAGCCATCGGTCGAGCACTGATGTCGCGCCCGAAAATGATTCTACTCGACGAACCGTCGATGGGTTTGGCACCACAACTGGTGGAAGAAATTTTTGAGATCGTCAAACGCCTGAACGAAAAAGAAGGTGTTACCTTCCTGCTGGCCGAACAAAATACCAACATCGCTTTACGCTACGCAAAACACGGCTACATTCTCGAAAATGGCCGGGTCGTGCTCGACGGTACAGCCGCCGAATTACGCGAAAATACCGACGTAAAAGAGTTCTACCTGGGCATTAGCGAAGGCCAGCGGGTTAACTTTCGTGACGTAAAACACTACCGACGTCGCAAACGTTGGTTAACATAATTAGGGATTCGCAGTATGAGTGAATTTTACGACCAGCTCGAAATTAGCAATCCAGAACAACGTGAGACCCGACTGCTTCAGACTATTCAACTACAGCTAAAGCTGGCTAGACAAAAAGTTCCTGCTTATCAGGATATATCCGCTGATATTGCTTTGTTGTCAGATTTTGCCAGTCTTCCATTGACGCGAAAATCGGCATTGCTCGAACTACAAAAAAACGATCCGCCGTTTGGTGGCTATTCGGCAATCAAGGCCGGGCGGTTAACTAATATTTTTGCCTCACCCGGGCCTATCTATGAACCCGGCAGTGATCAGCCCGATTTCTGGCGCTTTGCACGCACGCTATACGCGGCAGGTATACGCCCCGGTGATTTGATTCACAATTGTTTCTCCTATCACTTTACCCCTGCCGGTGCGATGGTCGAAAGTGGTGCAAAGGCGCTCGGTTGTGCTGTAATTCCCGCAGGTGTCGGACAAACCGAACTGCAGGTGCAAACTATTGCCGACCTCAGGCCTCAGGCTTATGTCGGCACACCATCGTTTCTTAAAATTATTCTCGACAAGGCCGATGAACTCAGTGCCGATGTCAGTTCGATCAACAAGGCGTTATTCGGTGGTGAAGCCTTGCCACCATCGATTCGCAGTAACTTTGTCGAACGCGGCATTCGGGCTCAACAATGCTACGCCACCGCGGATCTTGGTGTAATTGCCTATGAATCAAGTGCCCAGGAAGGCTTGATCATCGACGAAGGGGTTTACCTTGAGATAGTAAGGCCCGGCACTGGCGAACTCCTACCTGATGGCGAAGTCGGTGAAGTAGTTGTTACTAATTTAAATCCGGACTATCCTCTAATTCGTTTCGCTACCGGTGATTTATCGGCAATCATGGAAGGCACCAGCCCCTGTGGTCGTACAAATAGGCGCATAAAAGGCTGGATGGGTAGAGCCGATCAAACCGCTAAGGTTCGCGGCATGTTTATCCACCCGGAACAGGTCGACAAGGTTGTAAAACGCCACCCTGAAATTACTCGGGCGCGCCTGATAATCGACTGGCAGGACGAAGCCGACCAAATCAAATTAAAATGCGAAACCGGTGACGCCGATCAGTCGCTGGCAGCAGCAATTGCTGAGAGCATTCGCAGCATTTGTAAATTACGCGGTGAAGTTGAATTTGTTGGTGAATCATCATTGCCGAATGATGGTAAGGTTATTGACGATATCCGCCAATACGACTAATCAGGCCTTAGCATGAATACTCGCAGGGCGATGCTTGATGGCGTCAAAGTCATCGACCTGTCGCAATACATCCCCGGCCCCTTCGCGACACGCCAACTCGCCGACCTCGGCGCTGAAGTTATCAAGATCGAACCACCCGATGGCGATCCGATGCGCAGAATTTTGTATCAGGGTAGCGAAGAGGTTTCTCCGATTTACCAACACCTTAATCGCGGTAAGCGAGTTTGCCGACTGGACTTAAAAAAAGCGGCTGACAAGGAAAAATTCTCCGAACTACTTCGCGATGCCAACGTACTATTAGAATCTTTTCGCCCTGGGGTGCTAGATAAACTTGGTTTTGGACAGGCAATATTAAAGCAGCTCAACCCTTCCCTGGTGCACTGCGCTTTGTCTGGCTACGGTCAAACTGGACCATACCGCAACCGAGCTGGACACGATATCAATTACCTGGCTGCCAGCTCGGCCCTGTCGGTTAGCGGTCTATCCGAAAAACCAGTCATGTCTTTTCCTCCGATTGCCGACCACGCCGGTGCCATGCAGGCAAGTACCGCCATACTCGCCGCCCTCTTTGCTCAACAAAAGCATGGAAGCGGTGCCTATCTCGATATCAGCCTGTTTGAGTCTGCTCTGTCCTGGCAATACCTGAGTTACTTTGAACCTCATTCGCGTGGGGAGGGATTGCTCAGTGGTGGCATGGCCTGTTACAACATCTATCAATGCGCCGATCAAAGATTTATCAGTCTCGGTGCACTGGAAGCCCACTTCTGGTCAAACTTCTGTATCGCCGTCGGGCAAAAAGACTGGATAACCCGACAATTGGTAGCCATGCCTCAGCACAAGCTCATCAACGAATGCAGGCAATTATTTGCCAGCCAATCACGATCATATTGGAACGAGCTACTGGAAAATGTCGATTGCTGCTTTGAAGCACTGGTGGAACCGAACGAACTGCCACAGCTAGATCACATACAGGCCCGCGAATCGATATCACTACAGGGTCCGAATTACCCCGGTTTAATTAACGATAATAATGTCGATATAAATCCCGAATTCATCGAGATGGCCGAAAACGAAGCTATCCGCTGGACTTAACAACAGTCTCTGTCGGCTAAAAACCACAGGTATCGTGACCAATCCACGGTATCCGTGGGAAAACGACTACCCACCTGCTCACCGCACTTCCTTTTTAATTTTAAGTAATTGAATCATAACGACTAAATACCCCTGGCAGAAAAACAACAATCTGGCCCTCTTTTTGCAATAAAGATACAGGTATTCATCTAGTACAAAAGAACTGATGTTTTAAAGAGAAACCCGTCAGTTTAGGTGGCTGTTGAATATTCTAATATCACAATTTTAATGATCGGAGACATCCATGAAATACACAAAGACATTTGCAAAATCTATCATAGCAGCCGCTGTGACTGCCGCTATAATTGCACCCGCCGCCGTACAGGCGTTTGAGGCTAAACTTTCCGGCCAGGTCAGTCGTATGATGGTCATGCCCGACGATGCAGCGGGTGATGAAATTCAGTATCAGGATATCGGCTGGAGCGGTTCTCGCTTTCGTTTCACTGGCTCTGAAAAAGCCAACAATGGCATCGAATATGGCTTTCGCTTTGAAATTCAGGCGAGAAATAACAGGCCTAACGGAAACGGCGCAACCCTGGCAAACACTGGCGACAATCAGGACAACCGTTATCAGGATCTATACTTCTCTGGCGGCTTCGGCAAAATATCATTCGGTAAGGGTGACGGTGCAGCTAATGGCAGTACCGAGGTAGACATGTCCGGAACCGCACTCTCGTCGAGTTCAAATGTTCAGGACAACTGGGGAGCTTATGAGGTTGCACCGGGTGTCGCGTGGAGTTCACTGTTTAAAATGGCTGATGGCCTTAGCCGCCAAAACCGCGTGCGTTACGACACCCCTAACTTCAATGGCTTTAGTGTGGCGTTAGGTATAAACCAGGGTAATGCTTCGGAGTTTGCGCTTCGATATAAGGGAGATTTTGGTGGCACAAAATTCGGTGCGGCCATTTTTTCTGCCACAGGGCCTGATTCAGCTCCCAGTGTCGATGGTGATGATATTACCGGCGGTTCCGCGTCGCTTTTATTAGATAATGGACTTAATTTCACTGTAGCTACCTCTGAGATCGACTTCGAAGATGGCAGTGGTACACAAGACGCCACAACCTTTAAAGTCGGCTATAAGATGGGTATTCATGCATTTTCTATCGATGTTGGTGATGGTGAAAATGCAGCCGGAGCAGAAGGAGATACGACCGGTTTTACCTATTCTGTCACTCCGCACAAAGGTGTAGAACTGTTTGCGACTATTCGTGAACTCGACTCTACGGGCGTTGCTGGCTCACAGTCAGTTGACATCACAGCAATTGGCAGCCGGATCAAGTTCTAATAGTGTCCAGTCTGGTTAGCATAAGAGCCACCTAAGGGTGGCTCTTATTCTTTCTTTTGGAATGTTTTTAACTATTATCTGTCAAATGCCAGAATACCAGCTCTTACGCCTGATCAGGCGCGGAACACCATGATGAATTACAAACTATTAATACTACTCCTGCCAGTCTTTCTATTCGGTTGCGCCGCTACAGGTCCGGCGGACGATGGTTATGACAATTCAAACGAATGGGTTGATAATGGACGGCTTCTCACTGATGATAAGAAGAATATTTACAGTACTGAAAAGAAGCAAAACGGCGAATCCCTCAACAGTTCTAGTTCCGAACAGAATTATACCGCCTACCAACAGTGGCAGGAAGCCAGAGACAAAAACTCATCCGAGTACCAGAGATTCAAGCAATGGCAGGAGTACGAAGAATTTCAACGCTGGAAAGAAAAACAGAACGCCGAATAAAATCAAAGTTTCAGCGAATAAGAAAAATAATCTTCCAGTGTTTTTTCATAACCCAGTTTTTCATAAAGTGCCTGCCCCGAAAAATTAGTTTTACCGGTTAACAAATCGATCCGACCAACACCGGTTTCGCGAGCATATTGCGTCGCGCGACTCATCAACAAATTACCAACCCCTTGTTTACGTAGTTCGGTTTCTACATAAAGATCGTGGAGAATTAGAATCTTGCAGACATCGATCGAACAAAACGAGGCGTAAAGTTGTACAAAGCCACGCGCTTTCGAATCATCTCCTAGCGCGATAAATATTGTCGATTCATTTTTTTTTAGCCGGTCAGCAATAAAACTTCGAGATAACTCGATATCCGGCTGACATTGATAAAACTGTCGATATAAATCGAAGAGTCGGGCGATTTCTTCGATATCGGCAATAGAGGCTTGTCGAATTTTCATGGTAGTGTTTACAGGCTAGAGCCCCTCCAAAATTTTCAGCTGTAAAAGCCAGACATCCCACAGTATACCGACGCGAATCGTAGGATATCTATTATGCTTTGTCTAGCCGATAAAAAACTGGTTAAATCGCGCTATCGTTCTTACTGTTGGTAATCTAATGTCTTTCGAAACCATCGATTTAAATCAACAGGGCCCGGTCGCCATCATTACGCTCAATAGACCGGAGAAACTCAATGCCATCAACAAGACAATGCTACTGGAACTGGAAGCGGCACTTGATGAAATTGAGGCAAACGATAGCGCTTATACCGTGGTGCTTAACGGAAAGGGTCGGGCTTTTTGCTCCGGTTTCGACTTACAGGCCGGTGTGGAGGCGGACCGCAAAGGCGAAGCAGACTGGCGCTCGGCAATCGAGTACGACTTCGATGTCATCATGCGCTTCTGGCATTTTCCCAAGCCGACGATTGCGGTAGTACAGGGTTATACGCTGGCGGGTGGCTTCGAGCTTGCATTGGCCTGTGACATGACGATCTGCGAAGAAAATAGCCTGTTCGGCGAACCCGAGGTGCGTTTCGGTAGCAGTATCGTCGCGCTATTAATGCCGTGGTACGCCAGCCCGAAGCAGGCGAAGAAAATGCTACTCTCCGGGGAAACTCGTATGTCAGCTAGCGAAGCGTTAAATATCGGTATCGTCAACGAGGTTGTTGCTGAAAACGAGGGGTTGAGCAGAGGTCTGGCGCTTGCCGAGGAAGTCGCTTTAATGGATCCCGATTCGGTCAGACTCACCAAACAGGCTATCAATCAAAGTTACGAAATCATGGGTTTGAGCAAGGCGCTGGCGATGGGTGTCGAAACTTCGGTAAAAATCGAAACCACTGAGACACCATTACGAAAACAGTTCAACGAAATTTTACGCGACAAAGGCATGAAGGCAGCTTTGGCCTGGCGTGAAGAAAGATTGAAACAATCGTGAATAATCATCAGCTTGATCCACTATTAAAACCTCGCTCAATTGCCCTGGTTGGGGCCTCTGACAAACCGAATACCCCCGGTTTCCTACTCGCCGATATGGTGATTAATTCGACATATAATGGCGATGTTTATCCAGTCAATCCACGATGTGAAACAATAGTCGGATTGACCTGTTATCCTGATATCGAATCACTACCAGAAACTGTTGATCACGTCGTGCTGGCTCTAGCCAATAAACATCTTGAGTCTGCCCTACAATCAGTCATTAAACACGGCGCGAGAGCCGTCACTATCTATTCCAGCACCATTCTCGAAGTCGACAGCGATCCACCGCTGCTGAAACGCCTGACCAGCATGGCCGGGGAGGCAGGAATAGCAATCTGCGGTTCCAACGGCATGGGTTTTTACAATGTTCGTGACGACCTTTATGTTGGCATATTTCCTAAAACAACGAATATACAAAAAGGTGGCGTTAGTTATATCGCACAGTCGGGCTCGGCCTTTACTGCACTTTGCCATAACGGTTGCCGTCTGGGTTTCAATCTCTGCGTATCTAGCGGGAACGAGATGAGCACCACGGTGGCGGACTATATAGACTGGTCGTTAGAACAACCCGATACGAAGGTTATAGGTCTGTTTCTGGAAGCG
>JAUVCH010000082.1 GCA_030595795.1 Gammaproteobacteria bacterium | reverse complement strand
AAACCATTGACAGCGCTGTAGTCACTGTCGAGAAAGGCATTAGCGGTGATTTTCGTGGCTCGGCAAAAAACCGGCAGATAACAATACTGGCCGAATCGTCCTGGTTAAAAGCCTGCGAAACGGTCGAAAGCGATTTATTCTGGACAATCCGCCGCGCCAACCTGTTGATTGACGGTATTGAATTTAGTGCGGATGATGTCGGCAAAAAAGTATCCATCGGCGATGTAGAACTCGAAATCACTCAAGAAACCGCCCCCTGTGCATTAATGGATAAACTACACCAGGGGTTGAAGTTGGCCCTCACACCAGCATGGCTTGGCGGCGCCAGTTGTAAGGTGCTTAAAGCTGGCTCTTTTAAGGTTGGCGACAGGGTCGAAATTGCTTGAGTCGATTCGTAACTTTGGTCAGTTGACGCCTTAACCGGCGACAATCAAATCCAGCGAAGATCGACTCAAGCGCTCGCAACCATGCTCAGTGACCCTCATCGTATGCCCAAGCGTCATCGCTTGCTGATTCTCCGAATTAACGAATATCATGTGCATGAAGAAAATCATATTCGGCTCGGCAATGAGGGAGTTTCCGTGATAAAGCATTGGCCAGTCCATCCAGGTTGGTGTATAGGTTGCACCTAGCGAGTAACCGCAAGCGTTGAAACGATGGTTTTTCAATCCACCGGCATCGGCAATACGAGCATGCGTGTCGAACACCTTGCCGACCTCAATACCCGGTTTCAGGGTTTGTTCGCAGGCTTCGAGTGCTTCGACGGCTATCGTATGCATTTTTAAATGTTCTGGACTGGCTTCACCTACTATCACGGTACGCATCATCGCGGCATGGTAATGACGATAAGCACCGGCCCACTCCAAAGTGAGTTGATCCTGTTCCGCCAAATGTTTTCGTCCACTGAAATAACGACATAGCAAGGCGTCGGCACCTGCCCCGATGATAAATTCGTTACCTGAGTAATCACCACCACCCGAAAATATTGCCTGGTGCATAGCGCCGAGAATGTCACCTTCCCAGGCACCCGGTTTAATCAATGGTATTACGGCATCAAGTGCGTCGTCTGCTAGCTCTGCCGCTCTTCTGACATACTCGATTTCACTATCGCTTTTGACCACGCGATGCGAGGTCACCAGGTCGGAAGCATCACTAAGCTCGCAAAAGCCACTTATTTCAGACTCAAGCTGACGCCAGATAGAAGCCGTTAATCCATAAGCGTCGTACTCGATACCGAGGTTTTTACCCCGACAACCAAACTCATCGAGTAGTTCTACCAGTTGCTTCGACGGGTTACTGCCCGACTCGTCTGTCCAGACACGGATATCCTGAATGACCGAGGTGTGTTGAGCCTGTCGCAAATCCGGTGCCCGCGTTAACAACACCATGCGACCATCGGCACAGAGCAGAAGACACTGAAAGAAACAATAGCCGAAAGTATCGTAGCCGGTCAGGTAAAAATCACTCTCCTGTCGAAAACAAAGTAGACCATATTTGCCCTGTTGCTCCAGTCCCTGGCAGACGCGATCTCGGCGTTGTTGTAATTCGGTTTCGCTAAAATGTATCGCCATTTGGATCTCCTCGTAGTTTTAACTCAGGCAACCTGATCGCCCTTAAAATAATGTTCTTTTAGTCGAGTAACCTCATCCCGAACCTGCGCTGCTTCTTCAAATTCAAGGTCACGGGCGTGCTCGTACATGCGGCTTTCGAGCTTCTTTAATTTGGCGGTCAATTGCTTTGCGCTGAGCCTGTCGTATCCGAGATTATCTTCAGCAACCTTGCCAAACCGACGTAAACCTTTAGGCGATGAATCAGAATACCCCATATCCATCACATCAGTTACTTGCTTGGTAATGCCTTTGGGGGTGATGTTATGCTCTTTGTTATAAGCCACTTGCTTTTCACGACGACGGTCGGTTTCATCAATGGCACGCTGCATCGAGCCGGTAATCCTGTCGGCATAGAGTATCGATTTACCATTGATGTTACGCGCGGCTCGACCAATGGTCTGGATTAACGCACGCTCGGAACGCAGGAAACCTTCCTTATCTGCGTCGAGGATCGCTACTAGCGAAACTTCCGGCAAATCCAGACCTTCGCGTAAGAGATTAATGCCGACCAACACGTCGAACATACCGAGTCGTAGATCGCGGATGATTTCCATGCGCTCGACCGTATCTATATCCGAATGCAGGTAGCGCACGCGAACGCCGTGGTCGGCCAGATAATCGGTCAGGTCTTCGGACATACGCTTGGTCAGGGTGGTAATCAATACGCGCTCACCGAGTTCGACGCACTTATGAATCTCGGATAACACATCATCGACCTGGGTCGAGGCCGGACGAATTTCTATCTCGGGATCAACCAGTCCGGTGGGACGCACCACCTGCTCGACAACTGCCCCGCTATTCTTACTCTCGTAATCGCCTGGCGTGGCCGAGACGAAAATAGTTTGTGGCGCCATGTTTTCAAACTCGTCAAAACGCAACGGCCGATTATCCAACGCCGACGGCAGTCTGAAACCATATTCGACTAGCGTTTCCTTACGGGAACGGTCACCTTTATACATGCCACCGATCTGCGGCACAGAAACATGACTTTCATCGATGAATAACAGGCAATCGTCGGGCAGATAATCGAACAGGGTTGGTGGCGGCTCGCCAGTTTCACGGCCAGATAGATATTTCGAATAATTTTCAATTCCACTGCAATAGCCTAGCTCGCGCATCATTTCTATATCGTAATTCACCCGCTGCTCCAGGCGTTGCGCCTCGACCAGTTTATTAAGCTGGTTCAACTGATCGAGGCGCTCCTTCAGTTCTTCTTTGATCAAACTCAGTGATGCGAGGATTGTCTCGCGTGGTGTGGCGTAATGCGTTTTAGGATAAATCGAGATGCGCTTGACCGACTTGTTAATTTCACCGGTCAATGGATCGAATAAACTGATTTTCTCCACCTCGGTATCGAATAGCTCGATGCGCACGGCCTCGCGATCTGAATCCGCCGGGTGGACATCGATGACCTCGCCGCGTACTCGATAGGTGCCTCGTTTTAACTCGATATCATTTCGCTTATATTGCAACTCGGCGAGCCGACGTAAAATACTACGTTGATCGATTTCATCTCCAACCACCAGATGCAATAGCATTTTTAAATAAGACTCTGGGTTGCCCAAACCATAGATAGCAGAAACCGAAGCCACGATAATCGTATCTTTCCGTTCGAACAACGATTTGGTCGCCGATAGCCTCATTTGTTCTATGTGTTCGTTGATCGACGCATCCTTTTCAATAAAGGTATCCGAAGCCGCTACATAGGCTTCGGGCTGATAATAATCATAGTAGGAAACAAAATACTGAACCGAGTTATGCGGGAGAAACTCCTTCATCTCACCGTACAACTGTGCGGCCAGCGTTTTATTATGCGCCATGATAATAGCTGGCCGCCCAAGTGTCTGGATAACATTGGCGGCGGTAAAAGTCTTACCCGATCCGGTCACGCCCAGCAGGGTTTGATACATCAAACCGTCGTTTATACCTTCGATCAGACCAGCGATAGCTTCGGGTTGATCGCCAGTTGGCGAGTATTCGGTAATTAATTGAAAAGGCTTGCTCATAGCCGCCATTATAGCTTCTCAATGGTTACTTTTTAACCGCCTGGGCTGAATAAAAATAGAGGCATAATTATGGTTGCGTATTATTTTAATTCATTTAGTATACCCAACCTCAATTCCCCGGTAGCTCAGTTGGTAGAGCAATTGACTGTTAATCAATGGGTCCCTGGTTCGAGCCCGGGCCGGGGAGCCAATTTCTTTTCGCTATCAAAAACTTACAACTCTCTTTGATAATTTAGATTGTACTGGTCTCCTCCCCCGCTATATCTTAGCAATCGTTGGCAGGACTTTTTATCCTCCTCTTCTTTCTGAGCTTATTCAATGAAGCCAGAGAATTGGCCGAACAAATGTAAGCGTCCGGTTGGATGAAATCCTGAAAAGACAGGCATTGCTGCATGAGAAAAACGACAGCTACCTTGAAAAACGTCGGGATGAGTGTTCAGCTTCTATCGGAATAGGTGTTCAGCATGGGCCGGAATATGCAACCATTGTTTAAACCGCCTCGGTGTTATTTTCCCTAATGCCTTTTTGAAGCCATCGGGGACCCAGTCAGCCAGGGTATAAAGGGCAAGAAAGTTATTTTTGTGGTGCTATGTTAGCCGATAGCTTTTCTTTAAGGCAGCCATGACCAGGTCTCTACCAGTACAAAGCGAATAAGGGCTCGGGTAAATGCCTCGATCATATACATTTTCTTACCTTTAATCTTGGCATATCCTGTCATCCCTGTTTGAAGGACTCCTTCTTCATTCGGGATAATACTAATAACCTTAAATACGTTACCGCCATCCGATTCAGATGTTTGCGGAAATATACTTGTTACCTGCCCTGATATAATATCGGTTGGCAGAAAGAATACTTTGAGACTAACCTGACTTCCTAGTGAAATTTGACCAATATCTGGCTCAGGAACACTGATCTCAACTTTAACCTCGTCCGTATTTTCAATTTCAGCAAAAAGCACTCCTTCTTCTAGATACTTATTCTCCAGGTTGCCAAGATTCATGGTTATGATTCGACCATTAGATGGCATTGTGAGTCTTGTTCGTTTTAATTGCTCTTCATAAAATATTAAATCTTGTTGGAGTATCATCAGCTCCGCTTTTGCCGATTTTATCGAGTGTTGATTGACCTGGTTTTCTATCGTTTTCAGGTTCGCTTCTCGAACCAAAACTTCCTGGTAGTCAACTTCACTCTGTTCTTTAAAGTCCAAAAATGTGACTAAAGAGATGGTCCCTTCTTCATAGAGAAGCTCCATTCTTTTTTTATCGGCAATGCTATATTTGTATTCGAGCTGTGCAATGTTGAGCTGTTCCTTGGCCAATGCAAGCTCTTCTTCGCTCGGTGTTGATAGCAGGATGTTTAAATCTTCTGTTGTTTTAATTATTGCTTGTTTCGTGGCTCCAAGATCCCTCAACTGCTTATGATTACTCAGTTCTGCAATCAGAGTTCCTTTTGCCAGCCAGATGTTGCTTTCTACTCGAACGTTCTCAACGATGCCTGGCATTTCCGCGTAAATTTGCAGGGATTTGATTGGAAATATTGTGGCTGTTCCACCTGTTTCATACTGATAGGGGAGGAAAAACGCCGCGAAGAACGTTCCTAGAAATATACTACGAAGCCAACGGGTACTGGCGAATGATCCGACGTTGTTACGGGTCATCATTTCCTTTTTTTCTACACGGTCAACACCAGCCTTACGCATTTTAATTTTCCTGTTCTTGCTCTTCATCAGCCAAAATGAGTAGAGTACCAGAGAAATAAAGACAGTTATTCCAAGGCCGCTGTAATTAAGTTTTAACCACCCAGCTACTAAATAAGAAATAAATAGCACAAATGAAACAATGAATAATAATGATAAAAAAGCGAATAACTTAAGGGCTAAGCTGTTACTAACGTAGCGACCGACTGACTCTGGTGGTTTTACAAACGTATGCCGAAGCGCAAAAAAAGCGTTTTCACGAAGCCTGGGCTCATTAAAATAAATTGACAGGTATCGATAGCCATCTGCTCCTATTAGTGGGTTTGCAAGGAAGAGAAAGGAGACGATAGACACCCAAATTAATGTAATCCAAAATTCGGTAAATAGCGTTGCTTGATGCCTGCTAACAACCCAGAACAGTACAGCTATTAAAAATAAAATAAAGCGTGCTTTAAAAGAGGACGAAATGATTTTTAATCGATGTTCTTTGCTCAGGCTATCATCAATATCTAGTGTGGCATCGAATCTTGGGATTAGCCCAAAGGCTAGAATAATTCCAAAACTTGGCACGGGTATTCCATAGTTTCTTGCTGTGACTCCGCGTGATAGTTGAGTCATTAAATTTACGGTGAACATGGTGAAAATTAGGTGTGTTGCCAAGCTAAAATCCAAGCGAGTCCGTACCAGGTCAGCTAAATATATGTCGAATTTTAAAATAAATGTGACAACAGCAAATAGAAATACTGCGACATATAAATAATAAAAATAACCTAGCGGCTTCGCAACAGCAAGTGCTGCGTCTAATAAGTTCTGGGGATTGAAAAGTCTCCAGTGGTTGGATTCAGCTTTTCTCTCTTTGCTCTCAGAAGCGCCATCATTGGAGGCAGAGCTTTTATCTATTTGAACGGGTTTTGAAGCCCTTTCTGGGGTGGCTTCAGTACCATCTGTAAGGAGCCCTAATCCAGAAACTTTCTCCAGAAACACATCGAACTCTGATATTCGTAAATCAAGTCCGTATTTTGAGTTTATCTTGG
Organism: Gammaproteobacteria bacterium; assembly: GCA_030595795.1. Taxonomy (GTDB): domain Bacteria; phylum Pseudomonadota; class Gammaproteobacteria. The sequence continues at coordinate 11,523 of JAUVCH010000082.1, read as the reverse complement.
CGACTAAAACGGTTTTTTGATAAGGTTGTTTAATGGCCTCAAGCATAATAGATTCTTTTTCATCGAATCTATAAACCGAATCAACATTAGGGTCTGTTAGAATACACCCTCCTGAAGCGTCCTTACTCAAAAAAACATGCAAGTCATCACGCAGTATACTCATTGCTTGCAAGACCATAAGGTCAACCCCATCAAAATACTATCCTTTGCGGTTCTTGTTTGGTTTTTGGTGTGTGTTAGATAACTGTTTCACACCTAAAACCCTATTTAAGAACCGCTGAACGACTCGAGTCACGCCATCATCTTCATTTCCAAAACCTAACATCAGTGAGACATGACTTCTTCGATCAAAATGAAAATGGGCTGCACTGCGCCCAGAGGCTCGGAGCTTACTTACAAACACTTCTGAAACACGCTTTGACACTGTTTGGGGATTACCATCCTTGATGCCGGCAGAAATGACTAAAAATGGCATCTCTGTTTTATTAACGTAAGATATTGGAGATGCCGAGTTTTTTTCCTCATCACTTTTTCCAAATATTATCTCATTAAAGTCGATATTCTCCTCCAATGAGGATCCTCTCATGATACTAGTCGCCAATTTTATATCATAAGCCGGAACGTCCATCGCGATGACGGCCTTGATTAATTCAGGATTTACATTTTCGTAATTTAAATAATCAGTATCTGTACTCAGAAGAGAAACTAAATGCGCGCCGGAGGAAAAACCAAAAAGGACGATATCATCTGCTGATCCTCCATATTCATCAACATTTGAAACCAGCCACTTTAATGATTTGGCGATATCTTTAACCTGATCACGATAGGATGCTTTGGGAGACTTGTCATTTTCCAACAATCTGAAGTTAACACTAGCCAGGACAAAACCGCTATCAAAAAAGAAATTCAGAAAGTTGTGGTTCTTATAGATATTTGATTTGTCACCCTTCACCCAGCCGCCGCCATGGACAAAAACTAAAACTGGCTTGTTGCTCGCCTGTCCCCGGTAATAGATGTCCAGTTTTGCTAAATCGTCAGACCAACCGTAAGCTTCTGCATAGGGGATGTCAAAGCTGGCTGAGCAGCCATTTTCGTCAAAAAAACTCACGTATCGTTATCTCTTAAAGCCTGTTGTTTTCTGATGGGATATTCTCTTGAAAAAGACCGTCATTTCGCAGCACTTTCGAACTGGTCCCTGGTCGCTCTATAACCCGCAGAGAACACATTAGACTTAATCAGAAGCTCCCTGGCTTGCGCTTTGTTCCTCCTTCATCTCATCTAGTTCCTTCTTCACCTCTCCCATCTCTTCGGCATCCAGGGTATCGACATTATCATCCAGCTTTATATTGGCCAAAGCTTCCTTATAAGCTTTGACCTTTTTATTATCTCCACCAGACATTTCCGCTATTTTGATCAACTCTGGATGTTTCTCCACAAGCTTTCCAGCATGCAATGTTGCTGCTGCATACTCATCCACAGCGAGCTTGTTATTTCCTTTTGTGGCATAAATATCTGCTAGCATAAAGTGAACAATGCCCAAACGTTTTTCACCCAAACTCATTTCTTGCAGGATTTTTCGAGCTTCATTGGGTTCGTTGGTTTTAATATAGGCTTTAGCCAGCTGGATTTTCGCAAGATCCATGTCAGGCTTAATATTGACTGCTTCCTTAAGTGCCATGACCGCTTTATCATTCTGTTTATCTTCTATCAGTGCCTGCCCTAAGAAAAGATACGCCATGGCGTTATCTGGCTTTAACTTGATACTTTTACGGATAGACTTCGTTGCTTTTTGAAAATCTTTTACCTTAGTATATAGCCTGCCCTGTAGCAAGAGACACTCCCAGGAGTCCGGGTCTCTAGCAAGCATCTTCTCAAGGCCGTCAATTGCTTCTGCGGTATCACCATTTTTGTGCATTATTATGGCTAACATTAACCCCGCTTCAGTAAATTGCGGATTATATCTTAATGCCTCCCTTAAATTGCTCTCTGCCTCAGTGAACCGTTTAAGCTGTGCGTATATACGACTTAGTGCCAAACGTGCTTTAGTCATCTGGGGCTGGACTTCCAAAGCCTGGAGATGCTGTTTGATGGATTTCTCCATATCTCCTCTTCTTGAGGAAACGTTGGCTAACATGGTGAGAGCTGGCGCCATTTTATCGTTTATATGTAAGGCACCTTTAAAGTAGTTCTCAGCTTCATCATAATTTTCTTTAGAAAAATATATCCCTCCTATACCCATGTATGCAGCAGCAGCTTCAGGGTTTTCTTTCAGGATACCTTCAAACGCCTCCATAGCCTCATCAGGTCTTTTCTCTCGAAGGTGGGCCTGTGCCATCTCCATTCGCGCTCTCATATTCGGAGAAACTTCTTCATTTTGTGCGCTTTCTACAGCCATTTCGATACCCTATCTATAAGTAAATTCGGAAAAAATAATTAATGTAAATCAGTGCCGCTCTCTGCCGGGGCGATTTCCTCACATCTTACCAGAGTTATAACCGAATCTGGTACATAGAGACTAAAAAAGTATGAGACAATTACTGAAAATGAGAATCAGCCCACAATAGTCTATAGTCTATAGTCTATAGTTTGTATTCTATATTGATAAACGAGCTTAAGCGGTTATATTTAATGATCGGCTTAAAGGCCCCAAGGAGTATTTTAGTGTTGTTGTTTTTTACCTTATTAATTGTCATTTATCTTACCGGCATCATGCTCTCCCCTTTTCCTTGCTGGCCCACTTACCGCTTACTTTGGAAAAAAGTACTTTTTACTCGAAACGCATCTATCCCTCTGAGTGTTCGCTTAAACCAGGCCAGGTTCCTATTGAAGAGTATCGCACTTTGCCCATTAACGACACTGCTATGGTATCTGGATGAGCTACTTTATCCCGAGTACAAGCAGGTAAAAATCAAACCTGTTTTTATCATTGGCCAACCTCGTAGTGGAACCACGTTCTTACACCGAACACTGGCAGCCGACAAACAGAATTTTATTGCTCTAAAACACATCGAGTGGAGATATCCGTTTGTATTATTCCAACGCTGCCTGAAGAAATTTGCGTGGGTAAAGCGCTTAACCGAAAGAAACTACTGGCCAGATACTGAAGAAGGTCGCCTGGCGGCTAAAATGCACCCAAATTCATTATCAGACTGTGAGGAAGACGGAATATTTTTTGAAGAGTGTTTTCTGCATCACATGTTCATCTATTTGCGTTTCCCCTATCCTGAGCTACTTCAGCACGTAGACAGCTTTCAGGTTTTATCTCAAAAACAACAGGAGCGGATGTTATCAGCACATCAGAAAGCCATTCAGAAAGCCATATACCTGCGGGGCCACGATGAAAGTTACTACCTATCTAAAGAAGTAACCAGCCATAACAAGATCCCATCTCTTATAAAGCGTTATCCAGACGCAAAGTTTATTATTAGCGTTAGACATTCAGATGATTTCATGAGCTCTTTGCTGGCCCTGGTCAGGCAGTCAACGCTATCGAAAACAGGCGTAGACCCTATGACAATTCCAGGCTGGGAAGAGGCATTCATCAAACGAATGCAGGAAGATAGCCTCAGGTTGAGAGATCTATGTGAAAATGAAATCAATCCTGACCGGCAAGTGAGGATAATGTTTAGTGATTTTACTCATCACATTTCACGGTCTTTGAGTCTCGTGTACGAGAAGTACGGGCTTGTCATGGGAGAGGAACAGCTTTCTTACCTGAAGGATGTTGAAGAGTCTCAAGCTGACAGGAAACGGGGCTATTATTATGATGTCGACAGCTTTTCTGGATTCGAGGATTTCGACCAGTTTGTTTGCAGTGTTCAGACAGATTTCGAGAAGCTTATGAACCCATACAGTACAAGGCCGACATACCCTGTTGATCTTGTGGCAAATTAGCGTAAAGTCTGGATACATAGCGTTAATTTAGAATGCGCATGGATCTATGAAGAGAATTTAAACTTACTAAAGAAGCAAATTATGCATAAAATTAACTTGACTCGAAGCTATCAAAAAAGATGGTGTCGTCTATTTCTTATGGCTGTATGGGGCGCTTCTGCGTTCTTCAGTGGCCAGGCTATCGCACAAGGCGTAGACGACCTCTGGGAACCCATCACTTTTGTCGATAAGGCCACTCTCATGGGAATCGATGCGACACACTTTAACGATACGAGCGTTCCTAGTCCGCCGTATGTCGGCACGGGCGCGGGGTGGGCTGATTACGACGGCGACGACGATCTGGATCTCTATCTTACGAATTTCGGGGGGCCGGGGGGTAACTATCTCTACCGCAACGACGGTGGGACGTTTACGGATGTGACCGCTGCGGCCTTCCTTCTCGAAACTGCGCCGCTGCTCGGCTCGGGCGTGACCTTCGTGGACTATGATAATGACGGAGACAAGGATCTCTTCGTCCTCGCTTACGGTGACAATGTCTTTTACGAGAACAATGGTGACGGTACTTTCACAAACATCACGGCCACATCGGGTCTGGCAGGAGGAGACCAGCGCAGTACATCTGCGACATGGGCAGACTACGATAACGACGGGTTGCTGGATGTATATGTAGGGAACCATCACTACTTTTTTGATGTCTCGCGCTTGCCTGACGGCCCTTTTGGTGAGCCTAGGTCCGAAGACCACTTATACAGAAACCTGGGTGACGGAACATTCCAAGAGGTAACTGCCCTGCTGCCGTTAGCCAATACGGATGTGGGTCTGACACATGCCCCTACCTTTTTGGATTATGACAACGACGGTGACCAGGATCTGTTCGTCGGCACGGACTGCGCCGTTTCGGTGGCGCTCAATTTACCCCTGGAAGACAGTAGAAATCGCATGTACCGCAACGACGGTCTAGTGAACGGCTCCTGGCAGTTCACTGACGTGTCAGCAGCGTCGGGTTTGAATTTCTGTATGTCAACAATGGGAACAGCGTTGGGGGACATTAACTATGACGGGCATCTCGACCTCGGACTCACAGATGGCAGAAGTCCCAAGCTGATGATCAATCAAGGGGACGGCACATTCGAGGATGACATCGACCTTCTCGTGGGTGTCCGCAATACCATATCCTGGGGAATTGGCTTCTACGATTTCGACAACAACAATTGGCAGGACATTCACTACGTTGCGGGCGCTACGGTGGTTATTCCACAAGAAACAGACCAACAAGATTCCCTGTTCATGAACAAAGCCGGAGGCACTATCTGGACTGCTGATGTTGCCGATGTGGCGGCCATCAAGGGAGTGAATGCTATTCCCAGCGACGAGGGTCGAACATCGGCCTATGCAGATTTTAATGGCGACGGACGGATCGACGTTCTAGTCGTCAACCGAGGGGGGGTTGTGCACCTCTTCGAAAACCAGGGGCCACAGGATCTGGCGGTTCTACCCTGGAACTGGCTGACCCTGAAACTCGAAGGAACTGCGAGTAACCGCGATGCGGTCGGGGCAAGGATTGAGGTGAGAGAAGGTGGCGGCAATTCGCGGCGGCGACAAGTTCGTATCGGCTCGAGCTACGGTGCGGGCGATATGTTGCCAGTGCATTTTGGTCTGGCGGCAGCAACCCTGTCCACGGTGACCATCGAATGGCCCAGCGGAGCCCTGACAACATTGAGAGAGGTAGCGGCGAACCAGATCCTTGATGTACAGGAAGGACTTTGCCTGAACGATACGGACTGTGACGGACTAACCGATGCCGAGGAAATCGGACTCGGAACTGATCCGATGCTGGCCGACAGCGACGGTGACGGCATTCGTGACCTGGACGAAGTCGTAAATCTCGGATCACCGCTCGATTCCGATGGAGACACCATTATCGATGCACTCGATGCCGACGACGATGGCGACGGAGTCCTCACGATTAACGAGGACACGAACGGTAACGGGGATCCACGGGACGACGATTCGGATGGAAACGCGAGTCCAGACTATCTGGATACCGATTCGGACGGGGATTTGACCCTGGACGGGATCGACAATTGTCGGGTCGATTCGAATTCGAACCAAAGCGATCTAAATATGGACGGAATCGGCGACAGCTGTCAGCCCTTCGATTTCGACGAGGACGGCTGGCCTGACGTGGAAGACAACTGTCGCTGGGACACGAACTCTGATCAACTCGATACCAACATGAACGGCGATGGCGACGTCTGCGATGGCCGTTCTGTAGCGCGGAGAATGAACGAACGATTCCTGGACGCGATCCGCCACGACCAGGCTCGGCCGACGGTGCACGCGCGTAACCTTTATCACATCTCGGTCGCGATGTGGGATGCCTGGGCGGCCTACGATAAGGAAGCTCGCGGTGTGATCCACGACGAGGTCGCAACTGCCGACAACGTGTCGGCGGCGCGTGACGAGGCGATAGCCTACGCGTCTTATCGCGTGCTGGTGCATCGGTTCACGCCCTCGGTCGGGGCGGCGTTCTCGTTGCCGTCCTTCGACGTGGAGATGGCCGCGCTCGGCTACGATATCAATGTAACGACGACAGTTGGAAGCTCGGCTGCGGCCGTCGGCAATCGAGTCGGCGCGTCGATAATCGCCTTTGGTCAGACCGATGGATCGAATGAGGCGAACGACTACGCCAACCAGTACTACCTTCCCGTCAATCCGCCGCTACTGCCAGAACTGCCGGGGAATCCTGATATCATCGATCCGAATCGCTGGCAACCGCTGGCGCTCGACTTCTTCATCGATCAATCCGGCAACCCTGGAGCCGATGGCTTCCCGGAATTCCTCGGACCCGAATGGGGACAGGTGACGCCCTTCGCGCTGTCGTCCTCGGATCTGACGATTTATAACCGTGATGGCTTCGACTACTGGGTTTATCACGATCCGGGTGCGCCACCGCAGCTCGGCGGCATCGGCGACGACGACTACAAGCTGGGCGCTGAAATTGACCTGGTCTGGAGCAGCCATCTAGATTCGTCTAATCCCGTGATGTGGGACATCTCACCGGGTGGAATCGGCAACGCGCCGCTTCCTGGAGTGGACGACTACGCCGCCTACTACAACGTCGTGGAAGGCGGCGATTGGGGTAAGGGACATCCCGTGAACCCGGTGACTGGTTTACCGTACACGCCACAGATGGTTCCTCGAGGCGACTACGCCCGGGTCCTGGCCGAGTTCTGGGCAGATGGTCCGGATTCCGAGACTCCGCCCGGTCATTGGTTCGCGGTCGCCAACTACGTCTCCGACCACCCGCTCTTCGAGAAGCGCATGCAGGGTCAGGGTAACGTGCTCGACAATCTCGAATGGGACGTGAAGTTCTACCTGATGCTCGGTGGTGCGATGCACGACTCGGCGGTGACGTCCTGGGGCGTGAAGGGCTGGTATGACTATACCCGCCCGGTCTCCTCGATTCGTCATCTGGCAGCGAATGGGCAATCGTCGGATCCGGTGGGCCCCTCTTACCATCCCGAAGGCATTCCATTGCGACCGGACTACATCGAAGTCGTCACTGCCGCAAGTAGCGCCACGGGAGAACGACACGAAAATCTCGCTGGCGACATCGGCAAGATCGCAGTCTTCGCGTGGAAGGGACCCGACTACATCGGCAACGAGCAGACCGACACGGCTGGCGTGGGTTGGATTCTGGCCGAGAACTGGTGGCCCTATCAACGACCGACCTTCGTTACGCCGCCGTTCGCCGGTTATGTCTCTGGGCATAGCACCTTCAGTCGCGCGGCATCGGAGCTTCTTACGATCGTGACGGGCACGAAATACTTCCCGGGCGGTCTCGGCGAGTTTCCCGCACCGCAGAACGAGTTCCTCGTATTCGAAGACGGTCCGAGCCAGGATATCGTCCTGCAATGGGCCACCTATCACGATGCTTCGGATCAGACGAGCCTCTCGCGTATCTGGGGCGGCATCCATCCTCCGGCGGATGATATCCCCGGGCGTATCATGGGTCAGGAGATCGCCCGTGATGTGTTCGATCTCTCGCAGACGTATTTCGGTGACGTCAGTTCTTCTGGCGGTGGATGTTTTATTGCCACGGCAGCATATGGCAACTATTTCGAGGCTGAAGTACTTGTACTCAGGCAGTTCAGAGATGAGCAATTACTAACCAACGCATGGGGTCGGGAATTTGTTTCATTTTACTATGAGTATTCACCTCCAATAGCCGATTATATTCGCCAATCAGAGGCATTAAAATCTGTGGTAAGGTCGTTACTAACACCAGTGGTGTGGTTGGTTCAATTTCCTTTACTTTTAATTATGCTCCCCATGGCATATATGGTAGTTCGGTATCGTGGAGTCCTCCAGTTGAGGCCGTAAAAAATTGTGTATCTATCTATCAGTAACCTGGTATCAGGTTACTGATAGACTATGAAAAAAGAAGAACTGAAGCAAATTGAACTCGTTAGCAAACCCAAACAAAACCTGGCTGGGTCTTGCCGTTAGGAGGCACACCCAATGATGTTTTGCATAGCGGTGGCCTCTAGTCGGGTCGCAAAAAAGTGTTTGCCATTGCGTAATAGTGCTGGTTTAGATCCAGAGGAACTTATACAGTGACTCGGCAGACAAGATTGTCTGTGTCTTCTGCAACCGGACTTGGCGATCAAGTCTGATGAGTGCTAGAGATGCCTTATTGAGAATGTCACTACTCGCGTGATCCTTGATCAACAACGATCTGGACTTCCCAGAGTTTTCCATGTGCCCGAAGCCGGAAAGGGTAACGTGGACGAGGTTTCCTACAGGGTCTGCGCTGCATCTCGCAACAGTTGCAACTTCTCCGGGTAGAAACCCGATGCAAGGGCATCGCGCCCTTCCTGGGTTTTGAGTGCCTCACGTATGTTGGAAATAACGTTCTCCCAGTCGGTCTCGTCACCAACAAGGCGATTGAAAACACCTACCTCGGGCCACAAGGCTTCAGGAACCTGTTTTGATGACAACCACTTCTCCTGTTCGGCAAAGATAAACTTGATCGCACAGGCATGCTTGGGCATCTCGGTGTTGGTTCGGTGAAAGTGTCGAGGGTTCAGCAGAAGTATGTCTCCAACCTTGATTTTTGGCGTGTGAATTCGACTGGCCTCGACTTCGGCGAGAGGAAGCTCTTTAATCTTGGCATCGCAAAACTGCATGAAAACGCAGTCTTCTCCTTCCATTTCGACACTATGGAAATAGTCATCTTCCCGGGTATTCACGTCTGACATGAAGGCTAACGGGTCATCAACTTCCTCTGGTGACATCAACATCCAAACATTGATAGCACTTTCAAAGGAGTAGAGCTCGGTATCTACGTGCCAGCCTGTCTTAAATCGCGGATCTGTATAAAAATAGAAGTCGTTGAGGTAGTGCAGGTTTTCCTTTACATGCTCTTCTGTAATACGCTTAATCTTCTTGAAGGTGGGAGTATCAAGCAGGTCAATTAAGGCAAAGCAGGGAATACTGTTTTCCGCCCCCAGTTGATTCTTGAATGCTCTCTTGAGCATTTCGATATCCTCTGGCAGCAGCGCGTTTTCTATATGAATATATGGGGATTGGAGCTCAGGCATTTTTCGAAATTACTATCAGCTATTGATGGATAAAATTCTAACACAGTATACCCGGGGATAAAATCGATTCGCATTGAGTATAGTGAAGCATAAACATCCTTTTTCACTATACTGCCAGGATAAACAACGTACACAAAACAACAAAATTCAGTAGCTATATATTATGCCATATCTACAGCGACCTGCTCTACACGATGCAGATAATCAGCTAACTCCGAGATAGACTGGTGTTGAAAAAATATCTTAGGCGTAATTTTTATGCCTTCATCTGCAGCTCTGGCCACGACCTGTGTGGTTGTTATTGAGTCGCCACCCAGTTCAAAAAAATTATCGTTCACACCAACTTTACCTACTCTTAACAACACACTCCATATTTCCGCCAGCTTAATTTCAATAGGCGTTTCAGGTGCGACATAGGCGGTCTGGGTCAACTGATCGAAGTCAGGCTCAGGTAATGCGCGCCGGTTCACCTTACCAGTCGCTGTGCGTGGTAAGTTCTCCAATATGACAAACAATCCGGGCACCATATATCCCGGAAGCCTTTCTTTAAGAAAAGTCCTGAGGTCAGAAATAGAAACATCCAACTCATCCCTGGCGACTACATAGGCCACCAAACGTTTTAGATCACCATCTTCATGAACCGCAACCACGCAATGCGCTACCGCATCATTTTCAGCCAACCTATTTTCAATTTCGCCTAGTTCAATCCTATAGCCGCGAATTTTCACCTGTTGATCCATTCGTCCCATAAACTCTAGTGAGCCATCGGATAACCAACGCCCGACATCGCCCGTGCGATATACCAACGCTTGATCTTTTCCGTCGACAAAAGGATCGGGCTGAAAAAATTCGGCATTCATATCCGGTTGATTCAAATAGCCTCGAGTAACACCAACTCCGCCAATATAAATTTCAGCGGGTGTTCCTATGGGTGCTAGATGCATATGCGAATCTAGCAGGTATATCCGCGTATTTTCCAGGGGAGTACCAAGCGGCGGACGACGACTCAAATCCCAGTTAATCGCCCTTACCGTACTGCTACTAACCTCCGTAGGCCCATAACCATTCATAATAGTACGGCCTATACCCCATTGAGAAAACAGCTTTTGCGACGAGGTCTCCCCACCCACTGAGATCAGACGCAGCTCTTTATACCGCCCCTCAGGTGATGGCAGCGCCGACAAAGCCGAAGGTACAGTTCCCATTGCAGTAATGTGCTTTTCCTCAAGGAGTTGCGCCAAACCAGGTCCTGGCAATAAGTTATCCTTGACCTCAAGGACCAGCGTGGCTCCAGAAGTTAACACACGAAACAGCTCCCCAACACCAGCACCAAAACTCAGTGAAAGAGTCAATAGGACACGATCATTTTCATACAATGGCAGCTGTCGCAACTGGGAGCGGATAATATTACTGATATTTTTGTGTTCAACAACCACGCCCTTGGGCTGTCCTGTAGAGCCCGATGTATAGATAATATAGGCCGCATTGTCGGAGTGAACTCCTGATTTCGGTTCGAATTCGGGATCCCCGGCAATTTCTTCCGACTCAGGGTCATACAACAATACGGAGGCTGAAGCATTTAGAAAGAGTTCTTCATAATCAGCATGAGTCAACACAATGGGACAGCGGCTATCATCTAGCATGTAGTGCAGTCGGTCTTGGGGAAACTCGGGATCCAGGGTGACGAATGCGGCACCGGACTTGAGAACTCCCAACACCCCGACAACCAGGTCAACCCCCGGTTGAAAACACAGTCCAACAATGGATTCCGGTCCGATGCCCATCTCACTTAGCTTATGAGCCAATTGATTGGCTCTTTTATTCAATTGTGCATAAGTCAATTTCTGATCGTGAAAGATAACCGCATCGTGATTGGGAATTTCCGCTGCACGCTCACTAAACACCTGATGTATACAACGCTTTTCTAACGGCTCAGCTACCTGCCCGTTCCAGTCATAGAGCAGGAGTTGACGTTCGTGGTCAGATAAAAAAGTAATTCTAGATATCGGCGCGTCTGGCTGCG
>JAUVCH010000141.1 GCA_030595795.1 Gammaproteobacteria bacterium | reverse complement strand
CTTTGATCGAACAGAGCGACCCGTTCACGGCAGGCGCGATGCTCTTCACCGACCTGCGAAAACCAGTTTTGCCGTCCGAAAGAATATTGATCCACTGGTTCAACACCGTCGGCTGCGAACCAGTTCGGACGCTCCCAGCCGAGCTTCGAACCAAAGCTGGCGTTTCGCGCCTTTAAGCGCTCGTAAAGTGGAGAGGTGAGCCGTGGACGACCACTACTATGTTCCTCGTAGGGCCATGCCATGGTGTAGTGTTTAGAACAGGCCTCGATAGTTCGCTCGCGCACCCAGCTGCGGTCATGGTGCAGCGAAGAAAAGCGGCGGATATCCACGCTCCAGAGATCCATCGGCTGTTCGCCATTCACCACCCAGGCGGCTAGCGCTTTTCCCGCGCCGCCACCGGAGGCGATGCCGAAAGCATTGAATCCAGCGCCGACGAAAAAGCCACGCACCTCGGGTGACTCACCTAGAATGAAATTGCCGTCAGGTGTGAATGACTCAGGGCCATTGGTTAACGTCTTAATGCCTGCTGTCTCTAGCGCCGGAACTCGAATCATGGCCTGATCCATTAGTTGCCCGAAATGATCCCAGTTTTCATCGAGTAAAGAAAACTCAAAGCCTTCGGGAATTGGCTCGACGTCCCAGGGCATCGGATTGGGTTCATAGCCACCCATGACCAGACCACCGACTTCCTCCTTGAAGTAAGTCAAACGATCCGGGTCACGCAAAGTCGGCAAACCTGGCTCGATTCCCTCCATGGGTTCAGTGACCAGATACTGATGCTGCATCGACTTTAAAGGGATAGAGACGCCACAGAGACGACCGATTTCTGGTGCCCATTGTCCGCCGCAGTTGACGACCTTTTCACAGGTAATAGTGCCGTTAGTCGTCTGCACTGCAGACACTCGACCATTGTTGGTATCGATTCCGGTAACGCTGACTTCTTCAAATATCTGCGCTCCGTGCATACGCGCGCCTTTGGCTAGCGACTGTGTGATATCGGATGGATTGGCCTGCCCATCGGTTGGCAATAGTGCCGCACCAACCAAGTCTGAGACATCCATTAGCGGCCAGATGTCCTTCGCCTCTTTTGGTGTGAGCAAGTGCATTTCGAGTCCGAATGAATGGGCTGTGGTAGCCTGACGCTTGATTTCGATCCAGCGTTCCTGATTGTTCGCCAGCCGAAGACCACCGTTTTGCTTCCAACCTGTGGCGAGCTTTGTCTCTTTCTCTAGAGTGTCGTATAGCTCGACACTGTACTTTAGCAGTTGTGTGATCGAGGCGCTGGATCGCAGCTGACCGACCAGCCCGGCTGCATGGAAGGTCGTGCCGCAGGTTAGCTTCCCGCGTTCGAGAAGCACCACGTCGGCGTTATGCTCTTTGGCGAGATGGTAGGCTGTCGAACAGCCGATAATGCCGCCACCGATAACGACGATCTGGGCGTGGGTAGGAATAGTTTGGGTCATGGAATTTTAATCGCTCAATTGGCTGAATAATCGACTGGAACAACAGATTTTCCACAAATTTTCACTAAATGCCATGTTAATCGGCATTCCCCCACTCGAAGGAATGCCAGTAACTTAACCCGATCAGCTTATATGGTGTACGTCCTGTAGACCATAAATCGGCGTCGAAATATTTTCCATGCGCGCTTTTAACTGCAACGATAGATAGCTCGAATAGTGTCGTGATTGATGCAGGTTACCGCCGTGAAACCAGAGCCCCGGTTGTTGCGTCGGCTTCCACATATTACGCAGCTCGCCTTCCCATGGCCCCGGGTCTTTGGTGGTATCCGATCCCATGCCCCAGACTTTGCCAACCTTGTCGGCCATTTCCTGGCTGATGAGTTGCGCTAGCCAGCCATTCATCGAACTGTATCCAGTTGCGAGCACGATCAGATCGGCCTCAATCTCGGTGCCATCAGCCAGGACTACTGAATTTTCTGTAATACGCTCGGCCTGGCCGGTTTTGAGTTTGATATCACCATTGGCGATCAGTTCGGATGCCCCGACATCTGCTTTTTTGCCGGCATATTTGTCACCACCGGAATGCTTCGACGAATGGTGAATATCGCCTTTAAAACTATCCATACCGGGGAATTCAGGAACCATGGGTACCGCTGACATACCAGTTGCCATCACCAGTTGTTTGGGTTTAAGCGCTACTTCTTTGCCATCGCGTTCGACCCGAACAGTCCATTCTGCCTTCGCCTCGTCATACTCGGCATTTTTACAGACGGTTGAACTCCAGTAGTTTAATTCCATGATTTTGGCGTACATCTCCAGCCAGTCGCCTATTTTATCTTTCGGCGCAAATGCCCCTCGCCACGAGCACTAGCCGTCTCAAACCGTACCCAGCCCTCGGTGATACCGTCTGCCTCGGATGCATCGCCTTCTAGAGTCCAGTTTCCGGGCTGTACCGTGTCTAGCGTTGCATCCAGCATCGCTGCAATATCGTCGCGGCCTTCCACTGTTTTTAAATTCCAGGTGAAGGTAATGAAATCGCGCCAGTAACTTTCTGGTGCAAATAAATCAGCTGCTGCCTTTGAATCTTTTTACTTAAAGCGTCATTCAGTTCGGATAACCATTGATTAATAGTATCGTTAGCGGTTGTAGCCATGAAGTTTCTCCTTATGGTTGGCTTCGAGCGACTCTGGCGAGTGGCACCGAGCACAGGTTCCCTAATGTCAATTCATTGTCCGGTATCATCTGGACTCATGCTCGGTAGTCGTGGTCTTGCGCGTCCGTTTTTAATGGTCTCTCGATAAATGATGTACAACCCACTCGATATTACGAATACCGCACCAACCACTGTATAGGTATCTGGTAATTCTCCCCACAGCATAAACCCAAGCAGGGTTGCCCAGATAAGTGCGGTATATTCGAATGGTGAGATAGTCGCTACGGGCGCCAGACGAAAGGCGTGAGTCACGCATAGCACTCCGACACTGCCAAATACACCGGTAAGTGCGAACAATCCGAGATCACTCAAATTCGGCGACACCCAATAAAACGGCGTGAACAAAGCTCCGATGAGTGACATACCCATCTGCGGATAAAATAACAAGGTCGCCGTAGTTTCTGTGGATTTTAATACTCGGGTGGTAATCATTAACAGCGAGTACGACAGGACGCTGCCCAGCGCGACCACACCAGCCCATTGGAAAACGCCCATGCCAGGGCGTAGCATGATTATTACGCCGAAAAATCCAACACCGATGGCTACCCAGCGATGAAGGCCAACCGACTCCTGCAACATTGGCACCGAAAGCGCTGCAATCAAAATAGGTGCAGCAAAGGTAATCGCCACTGCATCGATTAGCTTCATCTGTGACAGCGCCCAGAAAAAACCAAAACTCAGCACCAGCACGAGAAAAAATCGACCAACATGGGCTAGCGGTCGTCGGGTTTTGAAGCCCGCTAAGCCATCACTGTGCAGGGCTATTAAAAACAAAAGTGGTAGCCCGAACCAGCTCCGCAGTGACACCACCTGAGACACCGGGTAATCGGCAGTCAACCATTTGATAATGGCATCCATTATCGCGAAGGAAGCGATGCCGATAATCATCAGTATAATACCCAGGGCGGGGCGATCAGTGTTTTCGGTAAATGTCGTTACAGTCATTTTGCCAGCTTAATCTGCTAGTATTCAGGCGATGAAAATTACAAATACCGGCACACCGCTCGGTAAGGCCGCCTGTAACACTGCAATCAACGCCAGCGTATTGTCCAGCTCAAAGACATAAAATGCCAGCCCCCAGGTGATTATCGGTGCAATATTAATTTAACAAATACCAGCCACGAAATTTCTCCCAGCTCGCCCTTCACCTCACATCTGGAAACAAACAACCCGGCCGCAAACAATGCGCAGGGGATAAAAGCATCGCCCAGTAATTCACAAAAACGTGCCAGCGGAACAGGCACCGTAACATCGAATGCCGAAACAAGCAGCCCCGCCACAGTGGCAACTAGTAAAGGGTTTCGAATGACGGCTATCACCGAGGCATAGATCGCCTTGTCTTTGGTGTGCCCCTTGCCGATTTCAAAAGGAAAAATGATTCCGATACTGACTGGTTGCAAATCTGCCCCTCGATTAATTCGTCTATCACTACGAACAAGTAGTATAGGGTAGAACGGGTTGCTGTCATCCTGGTTTTAATGAATTAGCGAGCTATTGATCTGGCAGGCGATTACCAGCCAAACCTTTTAGAGCCGAGCTCCTCACCAAAGAATGCCAAAAAACCCAACATTCAAATCCACAAACACATCGTTTATAATCCAAACTCAGTCCCAAATTAATCTTCAAAAGAGATCCTATGGAAGAAGCAACTTCAGTCTGGCAAATAAGCTTCATCTCCTTGATAGCTGGCGCATTAATCGGTGCTCTGGTTTATCGGCTGTTATCACCTTCGGTCAAACAGGCTAGTAAAATAAAAGCTGATCTCGATCAGGCTCGGGGGGAACTGGCCAGTTACAAGGCCAGTGTCGGTCAACACTTTGATAAGACCTCAGAACTAGTGAACGATTTAACACAAAACTATGTCAGGGTTTATCAGCATCTGGCTGATGGCGCTCAAACCCTGGGAGATAGCAAAGCGTTTCCCAATTTACTTGAACGACACGAGAGCACGGTTTCGATAGCGGTTGACGATACCATCGAAACCACGGTTGCTGATTCGCGTTTCGCTTTCGTAGAAACGGAAGCAGACTTCACGGAATCGGTGGATGAACATGCCGAGCCATTCAGCAGCCAGGCTAGCGATGAACCCGACCCGGAAATTCAGGCGAGTGATGACGCGGAGGCCACGCCCGTAAACTTACCCGATGATCCAGGCGAGGAGGCTGAAGACGTTGAAGCCGCCGACGTTGAGGCAATAGCCGATGACAAGGATGACCAACTGAAAGCGACTTTGCACTAAATGCCTGGGAATATTCTAAAGAACCTTTCTCTACTTTGGAGTGTTACCGTTCAAATAAAAAGCGAAAAATGCAGCCCCTTCCATATGACCTTTGCTTTGTATTGGGAAAGAGCCAGTTTTTGACACTGACTATCGAAATATCCCAGTGCCAATAATAAATAGCCGACGTTAATAGCTTACGCGCCTTCAAATTGAGATTCAAAGGCCGTATAGTATTGGTATCATGGGTTTATATTTGCCACTAATTTGACTACATGCTGGCTCATCATTTCCGCTTCAATCGCCTTGTGCTTCGGTTTCTGGTTTGAAATTCCCTGGTATTTCGCTGCCGCAATCTTTGCGGTTAATGCGGGTATGTTGTACTTATATCGTATTTTATATCGATTTGGGGGTGGTCATCGGAGCCAACAACTGTTCGCAATTTTACAAAAACAGACAGATCAACTAGTAGCGCTAAAAAGCGCTTTAATTGAACTGGGCTTAGGAAAAGCCGCCAGTCAAATCGAAAATCTAAATGATAAAGTGAATGATTTACAACAGGTGGCTAAATTAAGATTCAGCGAAGGAGAGCTGGCAATGCAGCGATACGTTGGTGCGGCCACTCAGGTCAGTCAGTTGGTAGTCCATAATCTGGGTGAAATACGTATCGCCAAAACCAGTATACAATCAATAAATCGTGACGATATATTACAAAAAATCGAACAGGCCCATGGCGACGAGCAAATTCAGCTTAATGCCAGACTGGAGTTGCTGGATGAACAGAATGTTAAAATTAACGGCCTGGTTGAAGACAATACCCGCGCGATTACTTCAATAGCAAAAACTGCAACGGCTCTGGCTGATATAAAACAGGTCAGCGAATTTGAACAACATGCCGTTATGGCAGAGTTGCAACAACTGGCCAAAAGAGCAGCTATGTTCAGTCAATAAGGAGATTTCAGATATGAATATCAAGTTACCCGGCTTAGCATTAGTAACTACTTTAATGTTCGCTATTAGCAGCTGTGACCAGTTTAATGCGCCCGATAACAAACCAGATGTTTATGATGTCAATAAAACGGTAAAAGTTCTAAAAGAAGCCATCGCAAAAGTTCACCTCACCAGAAATACATCCACCCGGCGCGCCAATGTTAACCTGACTCAAACCAACTTGATGGCCATGTTGCCTGATATCAGTGAATATCCCAGGGTTGTTAATGCCGTGGATAGCAATTCAGTTGAAGCCGTTGAAATATTTACATCGAGCGAAAAGTCAGGCGAAGGTCGTGACGGAATTTTCGTCGAACTGGCTAATCAGTTTAATCAGCAAAATAACAAGTTAAGTAATGGTAAAACTGCAAAAATCGCGATCCGTAAAATTGCGTCGGGTCTCGCCAGCCAGTATATGATGTCTGGGCGTTATGTGCCCGACGCTTACTCGCCTTCTAACGCGCTCTGGGTATCCATGGTCAATGACCGTGGTTTAAAACTGAGGACTATCAGTGAACAGACGGTCGGCAATATTGCGGGTATTGTAATTAGAAAAACAAAATTAGATCTTATCGCCGACGGCAAAGGTGGTTACAGCGTCGAAGCCCTGTTGGCTAGAATTACCCAGGGTCAGCTTTCCATGGGGTATACCAATCCATTCGTCAGCTCGACCGGGCTAAATTTTTTAATAACAATCCTCGAACGTTTCGCCGGGGGTGATCAGGATTCCATGTTATTGCCTGAGGTTGCCAGTGCTTTTGAAGCGTTTCAACAGGGCATCCCATTTGTGGCACAGACAACTCTGCAAATGCGCCATGCGGTTGAAAATAGCGGTGCGTTAGACGCGATGGTAATGGAGTTTCAAACATTTAATAATGTGAGCTCCCTGCAATCCGAATATGAGTTCATTCCGTTTGGCTATCGTCATGATAATCCTTTAGTCGCAACGCCAGAGGCTGACCAGGTTGAGGTGGAAGTATTAAAGAGCTTTGCGAAAATGATCGAACGCGAAAAGGCTAAGGCCGAAAGTTATGGATTCTTTGGATTTAATGATTACAGCAATGCCTATGACTTACCACAGGGGAGTATTCTTTTACGTGCTCAAAAGCTATGGAAAGAGAAAAAATCTGGCGGACAGCCAATCGCTGCTATATTCATCGCCGATATAAGTGGATCTATGGGTGGGGACCGACTAAAAGCCCTTAAGACGGCATTGCTCAAAAGCGCTGATTTAATTTCGTCTAGCAATAGCATTGGTTTAATCAGTTTTAATAGTTTGGTAAACATTGACTTGCCTATTAAGACATTTAACTTAAGCCATAAAGCCAGCTTTATTGGTGCCGTGCAAAGTCTTTATGCCGAAAAAGGCACAGCAACCTATGATGCCGTTGTTGTTGGCCTCGATGAACTAAGGAAGTTTAAAAATCGAAATCCTGATCATAGAACTGTATTGTTTGTATTGTCTGATGGCGAACAAACGATCGGGCAGAATTTTGATAGCATTAGCAAATTAGTGCGCAGTGTAGGCATCCCAGTTCACAGCGTTGCTTACGCTTATGATTCTGTCGAGTTAAAAAAATTATCACAATTAGTTGAGGCCGCTTATATTGAAACTGATCTGGGTGATGCTGGTTATAAAATCGGTAACCTGTTGAATGCGGAGATGTAGGATTGCATAAATTTATTATTCTGCTGGCTTTCATATTGAATATTAGTTTGTTCGGATTCATACATTGGTATTACAGTAATAACCCAAGAACAACATTGGTCATAGTCGATAGTTCATTTTCAATGAGTAAACACTGGAGTCTGGTTAACAAAAGTATTCAATTCATTGATAATAAACATCGCTATGATCAGGTTTATCTGGCAACAGATAAAGCGGATATCGGTATTATCGACCCACCTCAAATTAAATTACAGATTCCGTATGGGAAAAGAGACTTACAGCCCGTTGCCGACCGATACGAAAACGATAATAACTGGCGTCATTACATGATTACCAATGCTGATCAAGTCCCGAGTCCTTATGAGAAAATATTGGTGCAGTAAAATACCCTGGCAGTTGTCCAAAACGGTGTAGCTGAATAATAGATAAAATTGAAAAGCACGATTAATTTGTTGATTTGGTAATTAATAGAGCCCTGTTACAGGGAGGAATTGCTATGAGCTTGAAAGTACTCGAAAAACAGGATTTGGTCGCAACGGTTGATAAAGATAATACCCACGTCGAAAATGAGCCAGCATTAGAAATTCAGGCCGATGAGTTAATCGATCAATTATTTGCGATTGCGCCACGTGACCTGGCCGAACAAACCCGCCAGGCCAGGGCTTTAAGCAATATCGGCGAGAATATCCAGCTGGAATTAATGCGTAAAAACCTGTTACTTAAGTCACCGATTTCAAAACTGGTAGAAGATGCCGAAGATGGCGGCCAGGTTGCTAACTCGCTTTTAGCTTTGCAGGAGCAGGTTAATGAAATTAATCCTAACCGTGTAAACTTTGACGGTTCAGGTTTTCGTCGGCTTTTGGCAGTACTCCCTTTTGTTGGTACTCCAGTC
>JAUVCH010000081.1 GCA_030595795.1 Gammaproteobacteria bacterium | reverse complement strand
CATATGCTATAGGAGAATACGGTGCCAATGCCGAGCCACCATACCAGAAAAATAACGATAATCGTGGATTTAAAACGCGAATAATTAAACTGCCTTTGCAGGTAACCAACAGGGCTTTCCATCAATGCCACCGAGGTCGTCAAAGCAGCAATCACTAATAAAAGGAAGAAAACCGAGCCGAATATCTGCCCGTATTCGAACTGTCCGAAAACAACTGGCAGTATTCTAAAGGCAAACTGGTTATCCGAACCAGTCGCTACACCCGAAGAAAAGATCAATGCGTTAACTGCCAGACCGATCAAAATCGCGAACAAAAAGTCGATGGTAATGACTAGTCCAGCCGAATAGCCAATCGACATGCCCACTGGTAAATAACGTCCAAAAGCCATCATTACTCCTATACCCAGTGTCAGCGTGTAAAAAGCTCGTTGTAAAGCAAGCAATACTGTTTCTGAATTGATAGATTGAAAATCCACGTAAAGCAAATATTCGACACTTTGGATAAAACCAGGAGAACTAATTGTCACAGCCAGCGATATGATAAGCAGTACCAGCATACTCGGCACCAGCAGCATCGAGAGTTTTTGAAGGCCAATTTTTGCAGGCTGGGAGACAATAGAAACGAGTAAAATGACAAACAGAGTATGCCAGAGCGCCATACGTTCGCTATCGACAATGAAGTCATCGAATGCAGCTGCCGCACTCTCAGAGCTAATTTCACGGTAAATGCCGAAGGCCGATTTAAAGAAGTAAGCGATCGACCACCCAGATATAACACTGAAAGTGGAGACTATTAATAACGCCGCCACAACCGACATAAAACCCACAGATTTCCAGTAAACCGATCCCCTGTACTGCCTGGCAATACTTTCAAGACAATGGGTCGGATCAGTACGCGAAATACGACCAAGCATTAGTTCGCTCATCATCAACGGCAAACCCAGCAGAAAAAGGAAAGCCAGATAGAAAATCAGAAAAGCACCGCCACCGTTTTGTCCTGCCAGGGTCGGAAAAGTTAAAAAATCGTTTAAACTCAAAGTGGCACCCGCAGAAACGACTACAAACGCAGATTGCGATCGCCAGTAAAAGCCGTTTGTGGTTTCGGTCATTGGAGATATCGATGATGGATGGGCGGTTATTATCCTCAAGTTAGCATGAAGTGTAAATGGTAACTGTTTGATTAATAAGCAGAGAGGGTGTGGCGGACTGGCGGGATATTTGTTCAGTTATAACTTTTCCGCCACAAATAAAGCCCCTAGTCACGGGCCTTGCCAATATCAACAATGATGGCGGAGAGCGAGGGATTGCTCGGGCTTTCCCTGCCCTCGCCTCTACGAGGCCGCCCTTTGGGCGTCCAAAATCGTTCCAGACGATTTTGTCGAACGGGGTTCTCGTCAAACCTTACTCTCCACCATAAAAAAAGCCCCTTAAATCAGGGGCTTTGTTTATGGCGGAGAGCGAGGGATTCGAACCCCCGGAGGATTTCTCCTCAACGGTTTTCAAGACCGCCGCTTTCGGCCGCTCAGCCAGCTCTCCAGAAACTATATTGAACTAATCGACAAAATTCTGCTCAATCGAATAGCTGGCGTATTATAAACATTTGAGCCTCGGAGTCATCTGCTAATTTCAAAATTTTCATCTTGAAATCGTTCTAATCGCCTATATATATCAATCAGTTGACTAACTAGCCTCGCGAACGCGGGTGATATCAATAAACCCCTGTATTACCAGGTTATTATTCGCTTGATATCGGTTCCGCAGGCACATAGAATGTCGTCAGTTAGTATTAATTTTTAATCAACGGAGATTAAATAATGCAAATGAATACCACTGCAGTTCGTTCTTCGGAATCGATTCTGGGAACCAATAAACTTATTAAGAACACCTATATTCTATTGTCGATGACTCTGCTGTTTAGTGGTGTCACGGCATTCATCAGTGTCATGATGGGTGCCTCTCAGATGATGGGTCTGGCTTCAACCATAGCTGGCATCGTACTACTGTGGTTTGTTTTACCCAAAACCGCTAATTCTGCATCAGGTATTCCAGTAATATTCGGCATCACCGGTTTGCTGGGATTCGGCCTTGGCCCTATTCTGAGCTTTTACCTTTCGGTGAATCCGAGCATCGTAATGACTGCTTTAGGTGGTACCGGTGCGATTTTTCTCGGCCTGTCAGGCTATGCACTGACTACACGTAAAGACTTTAGCTTCATGGCTGGATTTTTGACGGTCGGTTTTCTGGTTGTAATAGGTGCTGCAATCCTCAACATTTTCATGGGCATTCCAGCGTTATTCCTGGCTATCAACGCGGCAGTGGTAATGATCATGAGTGGTTTCATTCTCTATCAAACATCCGCGATGATTCATGGTGGTGAAACTAATTACATCATGGCGACCGCAAGCCTGTTCCTGTCTATCCTGAATCTTTTCCAGGCACTGTTGCACTTATTAGGTGCTTTCAGCGACGATTAAACCGCGTTATAAAATTTGATTTCAATAAGCCCCGTCCGCGGGGCTTACTTGTTTATAGGGTAATAATATGGACTGGTTGAAAATCGTTAGCGTTTTATTTCTATTGGCAATGGCAGTGATTATATTTCCGGGTGCTCGCCGTGCAGTAAAAGAGGCTCCCAAAGGCAGCATGCAAGACTGGATGGGCTACATCGTACCGATGGCCGCAGTCATTTTGTTTATTATCCTGCTGATCTCGATGGTTTAATCCTGCTGACTCAACCAGATTTGTTCCGCCAGTAAAAGATCACCCGGATGAGTTATTTTTATATTCTTACTACTTCCTTCTACGAGTAGCGGCTGATAGCCCATCGCTTCCATCGCAGCAGAATCATCGGTCATCTGTAGCTGATTAGTTCTGGCCTGTTGAAGCGCTTTCAATAATAGATTCGAATCAAATAGCTGAGGAGTGAGCGCTCGCCATAAGCCATTTCTATCGATTGTTTTAGCAATATTCCCTTCTTTATTACCTCGCTTTATTGTATCTGTCAGCGGTGAGGCCAGAATCGCGCCCTGATTGTCCTGATTAAAAGCGTTTGTCAAAGAAGAGATATCCTGCGGCGACACCAGCGGCCTAACTGCGTCGTGAACTAATGCGAGGGGGCTATCCTTGTCTAACTGCTGTATTTTTTGTAAGCCGCTTATCACCGAATCCTGGCGTTCGGCTCCACCCTCGGCCATGACAAGAGGTTTTTCAGAAACGTAATTCAGATCGTCCCAATATTGATCATCCTTATTCAATACCAGAATTACACCATGAACTTGCTCGCAGGCCAGTAGACGATTCAAAGTATGTTCGAGTATGGTTTTGCCACAAAATGAAAGATATTGTTTTGGCCTGTCGCTTTGCATACGCTGACCAATACCAGAGGCAGGAACAATAGCCCAGATACGCTGATTACTGGTCATTTTTGGATGAATTTTTGCCGGGTATTAACTGGATAAAGGTCTCGCCCTCTTTAATCATGCCGAGATCGTTACGTGCCTTTTCTTCAAAAGCATCGAGTCCATTTTGCAAATCTAACACCTGAGCTTCGAGTATTCGATTTTGATCTTCGAGCTGTTGCAGTTTTTCTTTTTGGGTTTCCAGCTCACGGGTGAGTTGCACCACCTCGGACAGGCTGCCATCGCCAAACCAGAGTTTGTATTGCAGCCCTATGAGTAAAACAATTAAAACACCATTGAGTATTTTCATAAACTCATCAGCAATTTGTCCAGCTTTACAATCGACTAAACGCTGATTTGCCCGGATAAACTGCCGACCCACCCAGTTGAGATTCGATGCGTAATAGTTGATTGTACTTGGCGACCCGGTCCGAACGCGACAAAGAGCCTGTCTTTATTTGTCCAGCGTTAGTCGCTACCGCGAGATCTGCGATAGTCACATCTTCGGTCTCGCCCGACCGATGCGATATGACCGTCGTATAGCTAGCATCGTGTGCCATTGAAATAGCGTTTAATGTCTCTGTTAATGTTCCAATTTGATTGAATTTAATCAAGATTGAATTGGCAATATTATTTTCGATCCCACGAGATAAGATAGACGTGTTTGTCACGAATAAATCGTCGCCAACAAGCTGGATTTTATCGCCGAGTTTTTCAGTCATGATTGCCCAGCCACCCCAGTCACTTTCGTCCATGCCATCTTCGATGGTGATTATCGGGTATTGGTCCACCCATTTAGCCATGTAATCGACGAATTCCTCTGCGCCAAAAGACTGGTTTTCAGAAGCCAGTACATACTGGCCGTTTTCGTAAAACTCGGAACTGGCGACATCGAGTCCCAGACAAATATCTTCGCCAGCCTTATAACCAGCCTGCTCAATAGCCTGGAGTATCACTTCGATAGCAGCCTCATTAGAGGATAGATCGGGCGCAAAACCACCTTCATCTCCTACTGCTGTGTTTAAACCTTTTTTGTCCAGTACGGACTTTAAGGAATGGAAAATTTCTGCACCGTAACGCAGAGCTTCAGAAAAGCTGGGGGCACCGACTGGCAAGATCATAAACTCCTGCATATCCACACTGTTATTGGCGTGTGCACCACCATTGATAATATTCATCATCGGTACCGGCAATGTCGTCGCCTTATCGCCACCAAGAAACCGGTAAAGAGGCAGCTGACTCTCACTGGCAGCTGCCTGAGCATTCGCTAACGATACCGCCAATACCGCGTTTGCACCCAGGTTACTTTTGTTGTCTGTGCCATCGAGGTCGATCATTGCCTGGTCGAGGCCAGCCTGATCATTACAGTCCATACCGGTAACAAGTTTGGCAATTTCGTTGTCTATATAACCGACAGCCTTGAGAACGCCTTTACCCAAATATCGACTTTTATCGCCGTCACGCAATTCGATGGCTTCGCGCTCGCCAGTCGAGGCACCCGATGGTGCTGCTGCTCGACCGACAATACCGGTAGACAACGTGACTTCGGCTTCGACTGTGGGGTTGCCGCGTGAATCGAGTATTTCTCGACCTATAACCTTTGTGATACTGGTCATTATTTTTCCAATGAATATCTAAATTATTTTAACAAAGCCTGTTCGTGCATCGGTGCAGCCTTGCAGGCCTGGTCAATGGTTTTCAAAACTTCAAGCAATGAGCGCATTTCACCAAGCGGCCAGGCATTAGGGCCATCGCATTTAGCGTTAGCCGGGTCAGGATGAGTTTCCATAAATAGTCCCGACACACCTGCGGCCACAGCGGCACGCGCCAGCACAGGGACGAATTCACGTTGCCCGCCCGATGACGTTCCCTGCCCGCCTGGGAGTTGAACCGAGTGAGTGGCATCAAATACCACCGGGCAACCAGTGTTGCGCATGACCGCTAACGAGCGCATATCAGATACCAGGTTGTTATAACCAAAGCTTGCACCGCGCTCACAAACCATAATTTGCTGATTGCCAGTCTCAAGCGCCTTGCTCGCTACCTGTTGCATTTCCCAGGGCGATAAAAACTGGCCCTTTTTAATATTTACGGGCTTGTTTTGTCTAGCGACATTTTGAATAAAATTGGTCTGACGACAAAGGAGCGCCGGTGTTTGCAGGACATCAACTACGCTGGCAACTTCGTCCAGTGGCGAGTCTTCGTGCACATCAGTAACGACTGGGACATTAAGCTGCTTTCGCACCTTTTCGAGTATTGCGAGGCCCGTTTCTACACCTAATCCTCGAAAACTCGAAGAACTGGAGCGATTGGCTTTATCGAAAGACGATTTGTAAATGAAAGGTACCGACAGATCCTTACAAATTTGCTGTAGCTGACCAGCGGTATCAATCGCTAATTGTTCGGACTCGATCACGCATGGCCCGGCCATCAAGAAAAATGGATGATCGAGGCCTACCTCGAAATCACAAAGTTTCACGGTTTTTTCGCTCTGTTATATTCTACAGCAGCATTAATAAAACTATTAAACAAAGGATGACCTTCACGAGGGCGTGAGGTAAATTCGGGATGAAACTGACAACCGATAAACCAGGGATGATCGGATAACTCCACAATTTCTACCAGTTCATTATCGATAGATAGCCCGGATATCACCAGACCAGCATCCTGTAACTTCTGCAAGTAATTGTTGTTGAATTCGTAGCGATGCCGGTGACGCTCGTTAATTTCCTCGGTGCCATAAGCTTTTCGAGTTTGGGTCCCGGGCACTAGCTTACAAACCTGTGCACCAAGGCGCATGGTGCCGCCAAGGTCGACGTTTTCATCGCGCTTCTCGACCGAACCATCGTAATTTAACCATTCGGATATTAATGCGATAACTGGATCAGGCGTTTTAGGATTGAACTCCGTGCTATGCGCTTTGCTAAGGCCGAGCACATTACGCGCGTATTCGATCACTGCTACCTGCATACCAAGGCAAATACCGAGGTAGGGTATCTGATGGATTCTCGCATAATTGGCAGCGGCGATTTTACCTTCGATACCACGACTGCCAAAACCACCGGGGACCAGAATTGCATCCAGATTTTCGAGACACTCAATGCCATCGGTTTCGATGAAGTCCGAATCAATTTTAATGATATTAACCCGTGTTTTGGTATGGATGCCAGCGTGATCGAGTGACTCATTCAATGACTTATAAGCATCGGAATGATCGACGTACTTACCCACGAAACCGATATTGACTTCGTGCTCTGGTGTCTGCATTGCACTAACGACTTCATCCCAGTCAGACAAATCAACTGGTGGTGCATCGAGGCCAAATCGCTTGGTGACAATTTCGTCTAATCCCTGTTCGTGTAGTTCTCGCGGGATTTTATAGATGTGGTCGACATCAACGAAAGGTATGACAGCCTCTACCGTAACATTGGTAAACAGCGCTATTTTTTTACGCTCTTCGACGGGAATGGGTCGGTCAGCCCGGCAAAGCAGAATATCAGGCTGGATACCGATAGATCGCAACTCTTTAACAGAATGTTGCGTCGGTTTGGTTTTAATTTCGCCGGCAGTGGGCAAATATGGAATTAGCGTCAGATGAATATACAGAACATTATCATGCCCCATTTCGAATCCAAGCTGGCGAATCGCCTCCAGGAATGGCAGCGACTCGATATCACCCACTGTCCCACCTATTTCGACCAGCACGATGTCGGCACCATTAGTACTGTTCAGTACTGAATTTTTGATCTCGTCGGTGATATGCGGGATAACCTGGACGGTGGCACCGAGGTAATCGCCACGGCGCTCCCTGGCAATGACATTCTCATAAATTCGTCCTGTGGTGTAATTGCTGCTCTGTGAGCAACGGATATCAGCGAAACGCTCGTAATGACCTAAATCGAGATCGGTTTCAGCGCCATCCTCGGTCACATAAACTTCACCATGCTGGAATGGACTCATGGTACCGGGATCGACATTAATGTACGGATCGAGTTTAATCATATTGACACTCAATCCTCGTGCCTGAAGAATAGCGGCCAAAGAGGCTGACGCAATGCCCTTGCCCAGTGATGAAACAACACCACCAGTGATAAATATGAATCGACTCATATGCCTTGAAATATTAGAGAAAGTGACTGTACAGGTTGGACGGAAACAATAGCAGAATCCCAATTTGAAGACAATCTATGCTTTCCAAATCGAATTTAAATTTAGATTCTATTCTAGAATCAACATTTATTGAAAATGGCAACTATAAAGTAGTTTAAATCCTATCTACTTAAATATCGGTATCTATTTCGAATATGTATAGAATGTCTTTATGAAAGCTTTAATCCTCGAAAACAGTCGCGTTTTTCGACAGCTTACCGATAAGATCCTCGGGCAACATGGTTGTATCAATGACCTTTGTAGCAGCATTGGTGAAGCTAAATTACTAATCGACTCTGCTTCTTACGACATCATATGTATTAGTCATCACCTGGAAGATGGTAATGGCCTCGATTTCGTGAAATATTGCAAGCTTAACAAGCTCAATCAAAATTCATCGATTCTATATTTTACCAGCGAGAAGAAGTTAAAGGAAAAAATCGAACCACTGGGAATCGATCTACTCATCTTCAAACAAAATCTGGCTCATATCGCTGACCAGATCACTCGATTTATAGAATCGCGACACGATACAATATTTTCTGAGGGGCGGATAATGGTTGTAGAAGATAGTAAAACCGATGCAGCAATTATGCTACCTAATATAAGAGACCAGGGATATGAGGTTGTTCATTTTGAAAATGCAGAGAGCGCCTGGGCGGAATACGAAAACGAGAAGGCATTCGGCTCGGATACTAATGCCTATGACATGGTAATTACAGATATTAATTTGCCAGGTAAAATGTCCGGTGTCGGCCTGGTTTCAAATCTTCGCGGCCTGGAAGATGCTCGTGGCTTTGTTCCAATCATTGGAATAACGTCTGAATATAGCGATAAATTGCGTCTGTCACTATACAAAAGTGGTATTAATGATTTTGTACAAAAACCTGTTTTAATTCCGGAATTACTAATTCGTATCAATAACCTGATCACGAATAAAAGACTGTTGGACAAGGTTCACGACCAGCGTCGAGATCTGTTTAAACTTGCCACGACAGATAAATTGACCGGATGCCATAGTCGCCACAGTTTGATGGACACGTCCAGCAAATTACTCGATCAGGCAACGCGGCACCAGTTTCCTGTCAGCCTGCTGGTTATTGACCTCGATTATTTTAAGTCAGTCAACGATACCTATGGACATGCTATCGGGGATATCGTACTTCAAGAGATCGGTAATTTACTGAACAACTTCTTTCGTGATAGTGACTTTGTTGCGCGCTTTGGCGGAGAAGAGTTTGTGGTGCTACTGGATCACTGCGGTGAGCAAGATGCTTCCAGGAAAAGCGAGGCACTGCGAGTCGCTATCGAGGCACTAAAACCCAATGATTTAGTCATTACCGCCAGTATTGGTGTGACTACCAGGAGTATTGGTCAAACCGGTGATTTTGATGCTCTTTTCGCAATCGCAGACCAGGGTGTTTATACAGCAAAGGAAAATGGCCGGAATCGAGTTGAGATCAGTGTACCGAAAGAAGATTGAACCGCTTCTAATTAGGATATTCTAGAGGCCAGAAAAATTGCTCGCCGGGGTGCCGGCAACCCTTCTACCGTAAGCTGGTGATTTCTCGGGTCTAAACAATCTACCAGTGATTCGAATTGCATCCATTCAGTACTACGCTGCTCCTCCACTGTGGTAACCGAAGTATCGACTATGCGTACATTAATAAAACCGCAACGTTCCAGCCAATGTTTCAATTCTTCGGCACTGGGTATAAACCAGACATTACGCATGCGGGCATACCTGTCTTCGGGCACCAATAGTTTGCCCTGTCGGCCTTCGATGACCAGGGTTTCCAGGCATAACTCGCCCCCTGGCCGCAGTAATGACTTTAATTTATATAAATGATCTATCGGGCTTTTACGATGATACAAAACCCCCATGGAAAACACCGTGTCAAACCAGTTCATATCGTCTGGCATGGCTTCGATGCCAAAAGGTAGTAAATGTATCTCCGGCTTGTTGATGTAATGCTGAATGGCTCTAAACTGTAGATTAAAAAGTACCGAAGGTTCGACACCAACTACCAGACGTGGATTGTCTTCCAGCATTCTCCAGCAGTGATATCCATTACCACAACCAATATCCAGTACACGTTTATTTGTCAGTGGTTTTAAATGAGGCTGCAACCGATCCCATTTGAAATCCGATCGCCATTCGGTATCGATGCGGACATCAGCAATCTGGTATGGACCTTTTCGCCAGGGAGAGAGACCCTTGAGAGATTGGTGTAATTGTTCCTGTTGGCCGCAGTAGCCTTCTACCGTCACTGCAGGCTGGTTAAAGTAACCGGTCACATTTTCGATTGCCGGTAAATTATCAAGGGCCTGATTCCAACGCGGATAATCGCCATGATGGACTAGCCAGTCGGCTTCTTGCTGGCGTAACTGCTCCACCCACTGAACGAATCCAGCTTCTTCCAGTTCATTGAACAGACCTTCATACATCATGCTTTAATGGCAAGATACGAGACGAAGTTAAAACATTTGAAACACTGGTAAATTTCGCTAAATCCTGCTGTTTGTAATCGTTTTGTCAATTGAGATTCGAAGTCTGGCACAAGCACATTTTCCAATGCCGTGCGTTTCTGACTGATTTCCAGATCGCTATAGCCCTGGGTTTTTTTAAACGCCTGATACAGTTGAATCATTCGCTGGTTGTCCTGCTCGATATCGATGACGACTTTTTCACTCAGCACCAGTACACCACCGGCATTTAATCCCCGATGGATACGATTTAGTATTTCCTGACGTTCATTTTGATCAAGAAATTGCAGTGTCAGATTAAGTATTACCATCGACGAGTTTTCAATTTCAATATTTTGAATATCGTCACAAAGCCACTCTATACTTGATCCAGATAATTCCAACTGCTGGCATTTATCGATCATAGAAGCTGAATTATCAACCGC
The DNA here is from genome assembly GCA_030595795.1 of Gammaproteobacteria bacterium. Taxonomy (GTDB): domain Bacteria; phylum Pseudomonadota; class Gammaproteobacteria. The sequence goes on along the minus strand of JAUVCH010000081.1, from coordinate 7,596 downwards.
AATAATCGAATAACTATCCGCGGTAGCCTGACTGGAAACCATCACCGCGCCCTCGCCTAGTGAGCAACCGAGGTCGTAAACCCGGCTGTTATCCTGGACGAATATATTGGCGTAGAGGCCTATCAAATGTAGCAATAACTCGTAACCTGGTACTGAGCGCGAGATCATGTCGTGAAATACGCGTGTTACGGCTTCATCAAATTCAAACGCCTTCACGTCACTTAACGGTTTGGAAAAAACCTGATCCCTGTCCTCTGTTTTAATCATACCTCTAACCATAGACCAACAAGTTCGTCATCAATATAAATCTGTGGCGTCTGCGGTCGCAGCCAGGGGGGAATATGATGCTTTTCAAATAGCCGCTTCAACCGATGACGAGTAGACACCACAGAATGTTTCCCAGTACGAAACCGTATCGACACCGACTGATTAGTATCTTCTTGCTTAAATCGATTAAATACCTGGTCCCTACAGATAGTCAAATCGATATCTAATATTTCTATTTGTTTAGATTCATTAAAATCGTATCTGGGCAAAAGCTCCAACTGAACAATATGGCGAACAAGATAGAGCTGTTTTTGATAAACACGAATATCGTAATCACTGGCATGAATCACAGGATTAGACCCCGCATTACCATTTATCTGTCTGATTAATTCCTTCAGTTTCCTCCGGGGCAAACTGTTGTAGCCCTGATCTTGAAGCCAGAATCGAAGCAGATTTTTTTGTCGAGCTCTTGATAATGAAACTAACTTCGTCTGATTAAGATTGGTTGACCCCGAATGGATAACAATCCTACATTGTTCGAAATCATTTTGAGCCAATTCATTCAGTAGTTGCTGAGTTTCTACCTGAATATCACAGACTGTTCGAATCGAATCGAGGTAGCCCGACCAGCGCAGTCTGATCAACGGAATGACCTGGTTTCTCAGATAGTTACGATCAAACCGATCGGATTGATTACTGGGGTCTTCAAACCATTTCAGCTTTATTTGATCGGCATATTGTACCAGTTCTGCTCGACCGACATTAAGTAGCGGCCTAAGCATCCGAAAATTGCCTTCGGATTTATAACTAGCGATCCCCCGTAGGCCCGCATTACCTGATCCCCTCAGACTGTTTAACAAAAAGGTTTCGACCTGATCGTCAGCGTGATGTGCGGTCAGTAAGCATTCTTTTTTGTTTAGAGTCTTTTCAAAAACCGCATAGCGCGCATTACGAGCTTTCGCTTCCAGATTGCTTTCTTTAGAGTTTAAATGCAAATGACTGACCATGAACTCGAAATTATATTGGTTGGCAATACCCTGGCAGAAACCCTCCATGTCGGCTGCATTAGCAAGTAAGCCATGATTCACATGCCAGATTAATATCTTGAAATTGGACGGGCAAAGACTTAATAAATGCAATAATACGCAGGAATCGAGGCCGCCACTAAAAGCTAGAACCAGGCGGTCGATGGGCTTTTGCAGTAATCGAAGATGACTGTCGAGCTGCCCTGAGAGTCTAGACTCCAGTGTCATGAGGTAACACCCCAGAGGATTAAATCAGTAGTTAATCAAGTTTCGCGATACTCGCCGAAACTCATTAATTTCTGGTAGCGCTGATCGAGTAACTTATCGATGCTGACCGACTCCAGTGCATCGATGTTTTCGATCAAATTTTGTTTCAACGAGCTAGCAATCTGGTCAAAATTTCGATGCGCACCACCCAATGGCTCGTCGATCACGTTATCGACCAGCTTTAGCGAATACAGGCGTTCGGCAGTTATACCCATAGCCTCCGCAGCGAGTGATGCTTTTTCCGCACTTTTCCATAGAATCGACGCACAGCCTTCTGGAGAAATTACCGAGTAGGTCGAATATTGCAGCATATTGATTCGATCTCCGACACAAATTGCAAGCGCACCACCCGAACCACCTTCACCGATAATGGTACAGACAATTGGGGTTTTTAATTCAGACAATGCGTACAGGTTACGGGCTATAGCTTCGCTTTGACCACGCTCTTCAGCACCGATGCCCGGATAAGCGCCTGGAGTATCGACTAACGTGATCAAAGGCATCTTAAATTTTTCGGCCATTCGCATCAGGCGTAATGCTTTACGATAGCCTTCGGGTCGCGGCATGCCGAAATTTCGTTTCACTTTTTCCCTGGTATCGCGTCCTTTTTGCTGACCGATTACCATCACAGGTTTGCCATCGAGTCGGCCAACTCCTCCGATAATAGGGTGATCATTGGCATAAGCACGATCTCCGTGTAAATGTTCAAAGTCGGTGAACATACGTTCGATATAATCGAGTGTATAAGGCCGATTGGGGTGACGTGATAATTGTGAAATCTGCCAGGGAGTTAATCTGGAAAAGATAGAAGAAGTTAAGCTTTCAGCCTTTTTTTCGAGGGTGCCGATTTCCTCAGTGATATTGATATCGGAATCGTCAGTAACGTACCGAAGTTCACTTATTTTAGCCTCAAGCTCGGCTATAGGCTGCTCAAATTCCAGGAAGTTAGGATCCATATATTATTGTTAAATGTGTCTCGGATTGGGCGATAGTTTACCGACTCCGTTGCACACTGTCATTAAATTAGAGTGTAAGTTGACGGTAATATATTACTTCAAACGAGGCTTTGATTGATTTCGACCAATGCCTGGGTCGGGTCTTGACTCTGGGTAATCGGCCGGCCTATCACCAGATAATTCGACCCTTCCAGCATCGCTTGATGTGGCGTCATGATACGTTGTTGATCGTCTGCGCTAGCACCTTCAGGTCTAATGCCCGGGGTGACCAATAATGCCGATGGCCCAAATTTCTCACGTAGAATTCTTGCTTCCAGAGCCGAACAAACCAAGCCGTCAAGACCGCTATCAAGCGATAATTGAGCCAGCCTTGCTACCTGTTCTGACACCGTTTGGTTGACGCCAATTTGCTGTAAGTCCCTGTCGGACATACTGGTTAATATCGTTACAGCTATCAAAAATGGTCGTCTACCAGCCATATCAGCTCCTTCACGTGCTGCCGACAGCATCGCTTCGCCACCCAGTGCGTGAACGTTAACCATCCAGATACCAAGCTGAGTAGCGGCGTAAACGGCTTGTTTTACGGTATGGGGTATATCGTGAAATTTGAGATCCAGAAAGACATCAAAGCCCTGATTAACCAGAGATTCGACCAGATGAGGCCCTGCGCTGGTAAACAGCTCTTTACCCACTTTCAGCTTGCATAGCTCGGGTGAGACTCTTTTGGAGAATTCCAGTGCCTGATTAGGATCAGAGGTATCGAGCGCTATGATAACTTTTGGGTCACTCATTGTGAAATATTATACTGCCTTCATAGTAGACCAGCTACGACAACTAGGACAATTCCACTGAATAACATGGCTACCATAGCCGCAATTTGAACAAATATATTCAATTTTTTTGTTCTGCATATTTTTCAGGAATTCTGACAAACTATCCCAGGTTTCAGACAACTGCTCAGGTTCTGATTTTAAAAAGCGTAGTGCGAAATCGAAGGCATCAAATGAAGGCGAACGTTTAAGAATGCCCTCGAGAAACTCCCTGGTCTTATCGATTTGATTATGACTCGCATAATGCTCGAGTAAAGCTATTGCCAGCCGATTTGACGGATTAATTTGATACTGATGCTGCAGAAAGTTTTGATAGACAGTCGATTCCTTACCGTGCAAATAAATAGAACGCGCAGGCTCTATGTATAAAACCATATATTCGGGGTTTTGCTTGATTAAGCGCTGCAACATCTTCCGTGCGGCCGAGTAGTCATCGCTACGAAAATATAGATCGATTAATAATAAGCCTGCTCTGACGCAACCAGGGTCTATTTCTAACGCCTTATTAAGGTTTACTCTCGCTAGTTTTTTATTTCCGCTGTGCAGAGCGGATTGCGCAATTTCGCAATGGCACTGGCTCAGGATAACGCTAGCATCTGGCTCGCCACGATCATATAATATCTGGGCGCATTCGCAGGCTTCATGCCAGGATTTTTCGGCGATATACAATTCCAGCAAACGCTGATAAGCCATTAAATCGTCAACTTTTAGTTGAGTCATTTCCCGGTACAGCTTTTCTGCACGGTCGTGCAATCCGGCTTTTAAATAGTCATTAGCCAGTTCAGAAATCGCCATATTTCGTTGACCCCGAGTCAAGTTGGGGCGGGCAAGCAAGTTTTGATGAATCTTGATAGCCCGATCCACCTCACCTTTGGTTCGGAACAAATTCCCAAGAGTAATATGGATTTCAACTGTATCGCGATCTAACTGAACCAGTTCAGTGAAGGTGCGAATGGCCTTGTCGGGCTCATCAGTTAAGAGGTAATTAAGACCCTTGGCATATGAGTCGGAGTAAGTCGATTTTCCTGTATTTCGATCTTCACGTCGACGCCATGGGCGCGACCAGCGGCCCATTAGCCAGCCGATAAATAAAGAAATTAGGATTAATGATAGTAGCCAGAGATCCAATGTAAGGCCACCTGCCTGGTACGTATTTAAATTATATAGAGCTAATTAAAGCGGCTATTTACCGTTCGCCCGGTCGCGTAACTCTTTGCCCGGTTTAAAATGAGGCACATATTTACCCGGCAAATCGACCTTGTCACCTGATTTCGGATTGCGACCAGTTCTGGGTGGCCGATAATGCAGGCTAAAGCTTCCAAAGCCTCTGATTTCAATGCGGTCGCCATTGGATAGGGCATTGCTCATCATTTCAATCAGGCTTTTCACTGCTAACTCGACATCCTTATAAGCCAGATGCCCCTGATTTTTAGAAAGATTTTCGATCAGGTCTGATTTGGTTAATGATGGTACATAGTCTGGTTCTTTCATCACAACGCCCACTTTTGTCTGATGCCGATGATGCGGTTAAAATTGCCAACAGCACTATTCACGATGATTAAATTTCAAAGAATTACTTATCTTACAAAATCAACGACTTACAGTCACTACTTTTAACGAGATTTTTAAAGATCAAGGGCGACTTAAGTGTTTAAGTCGCCCTCAAATAGGATTTTATGAATCCAGTTTTTCCTTTAACAGGTCGCCAAAACTAGTTGTCGTACCGGTTGAATCACTGCTTGATGCGTAATCTTTCAATGCTTCCTGCTCTTCATCTGTGTCCTTAGCCTTGATAGAAAGATAAACACTACGGCCCTTGCGATCCATACCAGTGATCTTGGCTTCTACCTGATCACCTTCGTTCATGAAACTGCGAGCATCTTCTACGCGATCTTTCGCCATTTCTGAAGCTCTCAGCACGCCTTCGATACCGTCACCCAGATCAATAATAGCAGCCTTTGCGTCTACCGATACAACAGTACCAGTGACGATGCTTCCCTTAGGCCTATCTGCAATAAAGCTGGAGAACGGGTCTTTTTCAATTTGCTTGATACCCAGTGAAATACGCTCTCGCTCTGGATCAATTGACAGCACCATGGCTTCGACTTCCTGACCTTTCTGGTAATCTCGAACCGCTTCTTCACCTGTTTTGTTCCATGACAAATCGGTGAGATGGATCAAACCATCGATATTGCCATTGAGACCGATAAAGATACCGAAATCGGTAATCGACTTGATCTTGCCAGCGATAATATCGCCTTTGTTAGCTGTTGTACCGAACTCTTCCCATGGATTTTGCTTACACTGCTTCATACCAAGAGAAATACGTCGACGTTCTTCGTCGATTTCGAGGATAACCACTTCGACTTCGTCACCGAGGGTAACAACCTTGTTCGGGTTGACGTTCTTGTTAGTCCAGTCCATTTCAGATACGTGAACAAGACCTTCAACTCCGTCTTCGATTTCGACAAAGCAACCGTAGTCGGTAATGTTGCTAACGTGGCCGAACAGACGCTGACCTTCTGGGTAGCGACGCATGATGTTAGCCCATGGGTCGTCACCGATTTGTTTCAGGCCGAGAGAAACACGGTTCTTTTCGCGGTCGAACTTGAGTACCACAACGTCGATTTCCTGACCAATTTCAACCACTTCTGAAGGATGCTTAACACGCTTCCAGGCCATATCGGTGATGTGTAGCAAACCGTCAATACCACCGAGGTCGAGGAACGCACCGTAATCGGTAAGGTTCTTGACGATACCGCGTACGCGCTCGCCTTCTTTCAGGGTTTCGAGCAGCTTCTCACGTTCTTCGCTGAATTCTTTCTCAACCACTGCACGACGCGAAACCACAACATTGTTACGCTTCTGGTCGAGTTTGATGATTTTAAATTCGAGTTCTTTTTCTTCCAGGTAAGCCGTATCGCGAACCGGGCGTACATCGACCAGAGAACCTGGCAGGAATGCACGGATCTCGCCAATATCAACGGTAAAACCGCCTTTGACCTTGCCAGTGAAACGGCCAGTGATGATTTCGTCGGCTTCCTGTGCTTCTTCGAGACGCGCCCAGGCACGTGCACGCTTGGCTTTTTCGCGCGATAAACGCGTTTCGCCATAACCATCTTCGAACGAATCCAGTGCGACTTCGATTGAATCGCCAATATTGACGTCGAGCTCACCGCTTTCGTTATAAAACTGTTCTATCGGGATAACGCCTTCAGATTTAAGGCCGGCATTGACGATAACAACATCACGGTTGATATCGACGACTTCGCCAGTGATGATTTCACCGACGCGCATATTCATTTGAGTAATGCTTTGCTCAAACATTTCTGCAAAATTTTCAGACATGGAATTTCCTAAAAAGGTATGTAGTATCAAAGCACGGGATTGTGCTTTTATAACCTTTAAGTTAAGTTAAAAAAACCTTGCGACAGTGCGTCACAGGGGCCTGTTCTGGTTCACTTTTTCGATATGACTGATCATCAATTCGGTGACCTGGTTAAGGTCGAGTAAGCTCGAATCCACTACCAATGCATCGGTCGAAGCCACTAACGGTGACTCACTACGATTACGATCGCGTTCATCTCGCTCACTGATCTCCGACTCAAGCTGCGCGATACTAGCGGATATACCCATACTAATCAACTGCTTATGTCGTCTTTGCGCACGAATTTCCGGCGATGCATATAAAAAGAATTTGATTCGCGCATTCGGGAACACAACAGTGCCCATATCACGCCCATCCGCAACCAGTCCGGGTGGTTGAAAACACTGTTGCTGACGCTCGAGTAACAGTTTACGAACACTGGGGTATTGCGCAATTTGCGAGGCTGCATCACCTGTCGTTTCCAGACGAATCTGGCTCGATACGTCTTCATCATCAAGGTAAGGAATACTCAATTCATCACCTTCTACGAAACGAATACTAAAATCATTTAATACTTTGGCAACCGCCTTTTCATCTGCCAAATCAACGCCCTGGCGTAACGACTTAAGCGCTGCAAGCCGATAAATAGCTCCGCTATCGAGCAAATGAAAACCAAAATGGCGGGCAATTCGTAATGCGAGCGAACCCTTGCCGGATCCGCTTGGCCCATCGGCCATTGAAACTGAAGAAGAGGGGGTTGTGGACGGTGAGGATGCGCAGGAAGCGTCGCTCGGTTATGCCATCGAGATCTCCGGTCCAGGCCTCGTTGACGTGTTCCATTATCTCGTCTTGCGGGTCGGACGCGGCCAGCACAGATCCGCTCG